>JACADX010000308.1 GCA_013389125.1 Parvularculaceae bacterium
CCGGGACCGCTTCCTGCATCGCCTCGCCGCGCGTTCTCAATAGGCGCGCCGTATCGGACAAGGTGATCGCCCGCGCCGCGCACAGGGCCGAATACTCGCCGAGCGAATGGCCGGCGACAAAGCGCGCGTCGGCGATATCGAGGGCGCATTCTCGCTCAAGGACGCGCAGCATGGCGATCGAATGCGCCATCAGCGCCGGCTGCGTGTTCGCGGTGAGATTGAGGTCTTCGGCGGGGCCTTCCCACATCAGTTTCGACAGCCGGCGGCCAAGCGCGTCATCGACTTCCTCAAAGACCTCGCGCGCCGGCGGAAACGCTTCGGCGAGCCCGCGGCCCATGCCGACCGACTGGCTGCCTTGACCCGGAAAGACGAAGCATCGCGCCATGACGACATCCTCAGGAAGCAACTGACAGCTAGCCGAGACTTGTGCGCCTGACAATTCACCAGGCGCTCAAGACCGCCAATAGGCGGGCGTCAGGAGAACGAGGATCGTGAAGAATTCGAGGCGTCCAAGGATCATCATGAAAGCGAGAACCCATTTCGCCGCGTCAGGCAGGCTCGAGAAATTGCCGGCGGGCCCGATGACGTCGCCGAGCCCGGGACCGACATTGGCGAAAGCCTGCGCCGAACCCGTCAGCGCCGTGACGAGATCGCAGCCGAACCACGACAGAAGGAACGTCGATGCGATGACGGCGAAAAGCATGACGACGAGAAAGGCGAGGATCGAGAAGGCGACATCGTCTTCGACCCTCCGCTCGTGATAGAGCACGGGGCTGACGCGGTTCGGCGACACGATGCGCGACAAATGGGCGACGGCGATGCGCCCCAGAATCTGGAAGCGGTAGATCTTGACGCCGCCCGCCGTCGAGCCGGAGCAGCCGCCGACAAAGGTCAAAATGAAGAAGACGCCGACCGCGAACGGCCCCCATAGCTGGTAATCCTCGCTCGCAAAGCCGGTCGTCGTGACGACCGACACGATGTTGAAAGCCGCATGCGTCAGCGCCTCGCCGAATGGCACATCCGATCGGACCGAGCGCGTCACCGCGACAAGCAGGGTCACGATCAAGAGAAAGCTCAGGAATCCGCGGAGCTGAATGTCGGTCAGCATGGCGCGCACCTTCCCGCGCGCGGCGCGGATGAAGGCGACGAACGGCAAGGCGCCGGCGATCATGAAGATCGCAGCCGCCCAAAGCATCGCCGGACTGTCGAAATAGCCGAACGAGGCGTCGTGCGTCGAAAATCCGCCGGTCGAAATCGTCGGCATCGCATGGGCGATGGCGTCGAACCAGGTCATTCCGAGGAGTCGATAAATCCCCGCGCAGAGGAGGGTCAGGAAAATGTAAATTCCAAAAATCCAGATCGACAGGTCGAAGGCCTTGGCGACGATTTTTTCCGACGTGTCCGAACTTTCCGTATGAAAAAGCTGCATGCCGCCGACGCGCAGGAAAGGCATCATGATGATCCCGAGCACAATGACGCCGACGCCGCCGATCCCTTGCATCAGCGAGCGCCACAGGAGAATCGGAGCTTCGGCGGCGTCGAGCCCGGTCATGACGGTCGAACCGGTCGTCGTCATCGCGGAAACCGCTTCGAAATAGCCGTCCGTGACGGAAAGGCCGTAACCGACGAGCGGCATTGCGCCGAACGCCGGCAGGATCGTCCAGGCGAGCGCCGTGATGAGAAACCCTTGCTTTCGGGTGAGTTCGAACGAACGTTTCGTCGGGCTGAGTGCGATCAGGGTAAGACCGCAAAACGCCGTCGCCAGCGCCGACAGGATAAAATCGGCGCCCGACCCGGTGAGGAGCGTCGGGGCGACGAGGAGCGGCGCCAACATGAACGCCGCAAAGGCGATCAAAAGGCCGCCGAGGACCCTGAAGACTGGCGTCAGCGTAGGCACGGGGCGGTGCTCTAGACCGGTTCAAGTTCAAACGAAAGCAAAGGCGTCCGGAACTTGAACGGACAGGCGGCGTCAGCCGTCGCCGCACCCACGCCGTCCGTCGCCGCAGCGATTCCGCCTCGACGCCTCCAGTAACCGCGAATTTCGGCGTTGATTTGCGTCAGGGCGGTGTGGCGGCGGCGTATTGATTCCTTCCGTGTCGCGCCAAAAGAAAGCCGAACGCGCCCGAACCGCAGCCTCAACAAGCCGCTGGCTGAATTGTACGCCTTCCAACAACGCAGGTAATTTCCGGCGCATGTCGCGGTTCCGGCCCGGTTGCGCGATTGGGGCGGCGTCGGCCGCCGTCTCGGCCGCGGTTTCGCGGATCGGTTTTGGTCTTGGCGGCGCTCGTTTCGACGCGGGCGGGGCCATTGGTCACGCTGCCGCCGCCGTCCGCTCGTGGAAGATCAGCCGCCGCATGTTGTAGGCGATGTTGGCGAGGCGGATTTTGATCGTCGCCCGCACGAGGCCGATGGTACTGACCTTCAGCCCGCAGCGATGCTTCTGGTCGGCGAAGACGTGCTCGACGAAGGCGCGCACCCTCAACATCGTCGCGTTGCCGCGCCGCCCATGTTCGGCCATCGGCCAGGCCTTCGGCGCATCCTCCTCTTCTTCGAATATTTGATCGTCCAGCGCGCGTCAGTGTCTCGCGGCGCCGCCTTGTGCGAATTGACCCAGATCCGTCCGCCAACTCGCCATCCTTGATCGCGGCTTTCTCTTCGTCGGTGAGGCGCCGCCTCGGCGCGCTGACAAGGCTCGCATCGACGATCTGGCCATGCGTCGGGCGATCGCCGGAGGCGGAGATCGCCCGATCAAAGGACGCGAACAGATCATCAATGACGCCGGCGCGTCTTAGCGCCTCGCAGAACGTCCAGATCGTGTTCCGGTCCGGAGCCTTGTCGCCGAGCGAAAGCCCCAGAAATCGCGAGAGCCGCATCTATAATGGCGTCCATTGGGCGTTCGACAATTCGGCGAGCCGGAAAATCGGCGTTGATGTCGCTCGATATTGCCTCAAGGACGCGACCGTGTTTCGGAAGAGATGACGCGCCCCCTTCTTTTGCCCGGCCTCGACTCCGGCGATGCTGCGGCGCGCGACCGGAACGGGAGAGCGACGTGGCGCGGCCGGACGTGACCATCAGAAGGGCGACGATCGACGACGCCGCCGGCATCAATGCGGTTTACAACCCTTATATTCTGGAGACGGCGGCGACCTTCGAGACGACGCCGATCGACGAGGCGTCCCGCCGCCGCTGGATCGAGACGCGGCTCGCCAATCCTCGCCATCCGGTCTTCGTCGCGGACGGCAGGGAGGGGATTGCCGGCTTCGCCAACGCCGCGCCCTTTGATGAACGCCAGGCCTATGAAACGTCGGTCAAGGTCTCCGTCTTCCTTGCGCCCGACGCGAAGGGAAAAGGCGTCGGCGCAGGGCTTTACGAAGCGCTGTTCGGCGCCTTGAATCGCGTCGACGTCCACCGCGCCTATGCGCTCATCGTCGCGCCGAACCCGGCTTCCGTCGCGCTCCATGAGCGGTTCGGGTTCCGGCAGGTTTCAACGCTTGACGAGGTCGGGCGAAAGTTCGGACGTTATTACAGCGTGATGTGGTTCGAGAAGCGGTTCGAGGCCTAACCCGCCGCGCGGGAAGGCCTTTTGCCGCCCCGGCGACGCCTGCTTTGCTGCTCGACTTCGGGTCTTTCCCTGCTATAGAGACGCGCTTTCGGCGGCCCTTGGTTGGGGGCGGCTGTCGCGCGCGGGTGTGGCGGAACTGGCAGACGCACTGGATTTAGGTTCCAGCGCCGCAAGGCGTGGGGGTTCAACTCCCTCCACCCGCACCAGCCTTTGCGCGCGAAACGAGCCAAGGCGGTCGCGATGTAGCCCGATGGGCGAAAGCCGACGGGCGGCGGCGTGTTGCGGCCCGGCTCGCCCGGGCGGAATCGAATTCGAGGCGCCGAAAAGGCGCAGGACAAGAGAAGGCTTGGACGACGATGGAAGTGATTGAAAAGACCGCCGAGGGCCTCACGCGCAAGTTCACGGTGAAAGTGCCGGCGGCCGAACTCGACGCCAAGCTCAATGCGCGCCTCGCCGACGTCAAAGGCAAGGTTCACCTCAAAGGCTTCCGCAAGGGCAAGGCCCCGCTGCCGTTTCTCAAGAAGATGTACGGCAAAGGGATGATGAACGAGATCCTTCAGGAGATCGTCAATGAGACGAGCTACAAGGCGTTCGCCGATCGCGACCTGAAGCCAGCGACACCGCCGCATCCCCATCTCGTCTCCGATTTCGACGCCATCATCGACGGCAAGGCGGATCTTGAGTACGACGTCCACGCCGAAATTCTGCCGGCGTTTGAGCCGGCTTCGGTCGACGGTCTCAAGTTGAAGCGCCCCGTCGCCGACGTCGCCGACGCCGAGGTCGACGAGGCGCTCCAAAAGCTCGCCGAGAACAACCGCGATTACGAGCCGCGCAAGGCGAACGAGAAGGCGACAGCCGGCGACATGGTCGTCATCGACTTCGTCGGAACGATCGACGGCAAGGAATTCAAGGGCGGAAAAGGCGAGGGCCATTCCGTCGTCCTCGGTTCAAATACGCTGATCAAGGGGTTTGAGGATCAGCTCGTCGGCCGCAAAGCCGGCGAAGACGTCGAAGTGAAGCTCACCTTCCCTGACGACTACGGCTCGCCCGAATTCGACGGCAAAGCCGCCGTCTTCGCCGTTAAGCTGAAGGAAGTGAAAGCGCCGCAGGAGGCGAAGGCCGACGAGGCGCTCGCGAAAAAGCTTGGCTTTGACGACCTTGCGGATCTCAGGAAGCGCGTGCGCGAGCGCCTCGAGTCCGAATACCGATCGATGTCGCGCAGCCACGTGAAGCGCGCGCTCCTCGACAAGCTCGACGCTGCGCATGATTTCGAGCTTCCGAAGTCAATGGTCGACGCGGAGTTCGACCAGATCTGGGCGCAGGTTGAAAACGCCGAGCGCGACGAGGAAGACAAGGACAAGACCGAAGAAGAGCTGAAAGAGGAATACCGGAAGATTGCGATCCGCCGCGTGCGCCTCGGGCTCGTTTTAGCGGAGATCGGACGAAGGGCCGACGTTCAAGTGCCGAACGATCAGCTTCAGCGCGCCGTTCAGGAAGCCGCGATCCGCGACTCGCAGCTCTTCGCGCTGCAAGGCCGGAAGGTCACTCCGTCCGAAGTTCTAAAACTCTATCAGCGCAATCCGAGCGCCGTCGCGCAGATCAGGGCGCCGCTCTTTGAAGAGCGCGTCGTCGACTTCATTCTCGAAAAGGCCGAAATCGAGGATAAGGTGGTCTCGAAAGAGGACCTGATGAAGGACCCCGACGGCGAGGCGTAGGCGGGCGCGTTTGCGCCTGCCGCGTCCCGTGACGATTCTTTCGGGAACGTTTCCCTAACGCGCGAGCGCGCGCCGCGCGCCAATCCGGCGGCGGGCGGCGGCGCAAACCCGCATTGACCCCCTCGCCGCCTTCCTTATGGTGCGCCGCGAAAATCGGAGGCGAAGATGACCGACGTCGCCGTCATCGGCGTCCAGTGGGGCGACGAGGGCAAGGGCAAGATCGTCGACTGGCTGTCAGCGAGAGCCGACGTCGTCGTGCGCTTCCAGGGCGGGCACAACGCCGGCCACACGCTCGTCATTGACGGCAAGGTCTTGAAGCTCTCGCTCCTACCCTCGGGCGTCGTGCGGCCTGGAAGGCTCGGCGTCATCGGCTCCGGCGTCGTCGTCGATCCCTTCGCGCTCCTTGCGGAAATCGCCCGCGTCGAAGAGGAAGGCGTCAGGATCGGTCCTGACAACCTCGTCGTCGCCGAGAATGCGAGCTTGATCCTGCCCGTGCACGCCGAACTCGACGCGATGCGCGAAGGCGCGACGACTGGCGTTCGGATCGGCACGACCAAGCGCGGCATCGGCCCCGCCTATGAGGACCGCGCCGGAAGGCGGGCGATCCGCGCGGTCGATCTTCTTCATGCGGACAGTCTTGCGGCGAAGGTCGAGAACCTCATCGTCCACCACAACGCGCTCCGCCGCGGTCACGGCGCGGCCGAAGTCGACGCCGCGGCGCTGACGGCGAAGCTGAAGGAAGTCGCGCCGAAGATCGCGCCGTTCGTAAAGCCTGTCTGGAGGATCCTCGACGCCGCGCGAAAGGCCGGCAAGCGCATCCTCTTTGAGGGCGCGCAAGGCGTTCTTCTCGACGTCGATCACGGCACCTATCCTTACGTCACCTCGTCGAACACGGTCGCTGGACAAGCGGCGACGGGATCGGGCCTTGGCCCCCGCGCCGTCGGCTACGTTCTCGGGATCGTCAAGGCCTATACGACGCGCGTCGGCGAAGGACCCTTCCCGACCGAACTCAACGATGCGATCGGCGACAGGATCGGCGAGCGCGGCCGCGAATTCGGGACGGTGACGGGACGGAAGCGCCGCTGCGGCTGGTTCGACGCCGCGCTCGTCCGACAGTCGCTGAAGATCGCCGGCGTCGACGGCGTCGCGCTGACGAAGCTCGACGTTCTCGACGGCTTTGACGAATTGAAGGTCTGCGTCGGCTATGATGTCGGCGGCGCGCGTTACGATTATCTCCCGGCCGGTCTCGACGCGCAGCGCGCGGTGAGGCCGGTTTACGAAACGATCGAGGGCTGGAAAGGATCAACCGTCGGCGCGCGGTCATGGGCCGAGCTTCCCGCCGAGGCCGTGAAATACGTCCGCCGCATCGAAGAGCTCATTGAACGCCCGGTCGCGCTCGTTTCGACGAGCCCTGAGCGCGACGACGTCATCTTGATGAAGGATCCCTTCGGGGTCTGACGCAGCGCTTCCTTCAAAAGCTGACGCGCATTTCAAGCGTCAGGAGCGGCGGCCGCGCGGCGCGATCGAATGCGGCGGCGTGAAGGCGGTCCTCGCGCGTCTCGCGGACGACCTCATAGCGGCGCGCGCGCGCCTTGCGGCCGTAGGCGTTGAGCGCGACCGGAGCGCCGGCGATTTCGAACGCGGCGAGCTCGTGAACCCGCCGTGGCGCCGACCGCGCGACGTCGAACGGGGCGTAATCGCCCCGGGGCTCTGCGGCGAAAGCCTCGCCGGCCGCCAGCTGCGCCGCAGCGATGAGAATCAGCAACGATTTGCCCATGACGCGCACTCCCTCAGTGCGGCAAGGGTCGCGCTTTACTCTCTCGAAAGATTTACGCCGCGTTCGGAGTTTTGTCGAAAAGAAGGCGGGGAAATCGCCTCAAATTTTCGGCGACTTGTAACGGCGGTCAAGCCAGCCGATCATCAGCCGGTTGAGCGCGTCCGGCTTCTCCCACATCACCCAGTGGCCGCAGTCCTCGATGATCGCCTTCTCAAGATCGACAAACAGCTTTTCCATGCCTTCGGCGCCCGCGGGCGGAAGGAAATGGTCGAGCGAGGCGCCGATAAAGAGCGCCGGCGCTGAGATATGGGGATCAATGCCGCGCATGATCTCGAAATTGCGGTCGACATTGCGATAGAGATTGATCCCGCCCCGAAAGCCCGAATTCCGGTACGCTTCGACATAGATTTGAAGGTCCGCCTTGCTGAGGATCGAGGACGAAGGGTCGGGCGGCGGGCCGTCGCGAAACCGCCCTGGCAGATCGAAAATGCGGGTTCCGAGCCGCGCCGCGTCCTCAAGCCGCGCCGGGCGTCGGAACATCAGGCGGAAGAAGCGCTCGACATCGCGTTCAAAGAGCGCCTCGGGCGCGCCTTCCTCCTGAAACTGCACGAAATAGTGTTTCGGGCCGAAGCGCTTTTCGATGATGGCGAGCGGCGGGGCCGGCGGCGGAGCCCGGTGCGGCGTCGAAACGCCGATGACGCCGGCGACGCGATCAGCGTGAAGCTGCGCCATCGGCCAGACGATCGCGCCGCCCCAGTCATGCCCGCAAAAAACCGCGCGTTCGAGGTCGAGCGCGTCGAGAAGGCGCGCAAGATCGTCCGTCATGTGACGAATGTCGTATTGCGTCTTGTCCTTCGGCGCGTCGGAGCGCCCGAAGCCCTTAAGGTCGAGCGCGATCGCCCGATAGCCGGCGGTGGCGAGGGGGCCGAGCTGGTTCTTCCACGAATAGGCGATCTCGGGCCAGCCATGCACGAGAACGATCGGCGGAGCGTCGAGGTTTTCAGCTCCAGCCTCATAGGTCGCGAGCCGGACGCCGCCGGCGTTGACGAATTTCGGCGCGGGAAAATCATCCATCGGCCGGAGAATGCGCCGGAGCGGGCACCCTTTTCAATGCGCCTTGGCGGCGCCGGCTTGCGCGGCCTGTTCGTTGCGGTAAAGCGGCGCCATGGAAAAGAGCGCAAGGCCCGCCGGCGTCCCCGAGGGGTGGATCATGCAGTCGATGCGCGACACGTTCAGCGCGCATGCCGGGCCGTTCTGGTTTCGCGACATCGCTTCGAAGGAGCCGGGCGTCGGCTTCCTGTCCGAGCCGCGCCACGCGAACGGGCACGGGATGGTCCATGGCGGCGCGCTTTTGACGCTTGCGGACATGTCCGTCTGGGACATTTGCCGCCGCAGCGCGGGAAGGTTCGGGGCCGTGACGCTGACCTTGACTTCCGAGTTCATCGCGCCGGGGCCGATCGGCAAGTTCATCATGGCGACGGGCGAGCCGGTAAAGATCGGCAAGTCGGTGATGTTCGCGCGCGGCCTCGTCACTTGCGAAGGCCGAACGCTCCTCAGCTTTTCGGGAACGCTGAAGCGGATCGACTGAAATTACGCCGGCCGCCGGCTTCGCTTCACCGCGTCGATGCTGATGAGCGCAAGCGCGGCCCAGATCAGCGCGAAGCAGACCGCGTGATAGAGCGTGAACGCCTCGCCGTAATAGAGCCCGAGAATGAACTGACCGGTCGGGCCGATATATTGAAGAAAGCCGAGCATGGTCAGCGACAGCCGTCTCGCGGCGAGCGCGAAAAGCACAAGCGGGACGACCGTGACCGGGCCGGCGAGAAAGAGAAGAAGATCGAGCGTCGCGCTGACATGGCCGAGAGCGAGCGCGCCGATGTTCTGCAGGTGCATGAGAAAGAGAAGCGCGAGCGGGGAAAGAACGACGGTCTCGATGAAAAGGCCCGGCATCGCGCCGACCTTCGTCGTCTTGCGCACATAGCCGTAACAGGTGAAGGAAATCGCCAGCAGAAACGACGGCCATGGAAAGACGCCGGCGCCGATCATCAAGGCGCCGACGCCGGCGGCCGCGAGCGCGACGGCGGCAATCTGGGCCCGACTGAGTCTTTCCTTGAGGACGAAAACGCCCATCGCAATGAAGATCAGCGGATTGATGTAATAGCCGAGCGAGGCCTCGAGCACGCGGTCATTGGCGACCGCCCAGACGTAGACGAGCCAGTTGGCGGCGATGAGGACGGCGGCAAACGCAAGGCGGACGAGAATGCGCAGGTTCTTCAGCGCCCTGAATGTTTCGCGCCACTGGCCGCGCAAGCCGAGAACGAAGGCGCCGAACGGCACCGACCAGAGCACGCGGTGCGCGACGATCTCCGCCGGGTCGGCGGGCGGGAGCGCTTTGAGATAGATCGGAAAAAGTCCCCAGAGCGCGTAGGCGACGACGCCGCACATGAAGCCGAGCCGCAAATCGGCGTCGGCCGGCGCGGACGGCGACGCCGATGTCACCATTTGACGCCTTCAGCGGATATTCCCTCGTTCCTGACGCGGTCGACAACCCGCGCCAGCGCGTCTTCCCCGCCTTTCGCGCGGTATCGCGCGGTAATGAGGACCCGGCCTTGAGCGGTGCGCTTTCCGACAATCGATTCATAAACGAAGCCCTCGGAAATGAACGGCTTCGGCGCCTTGTAGAATTTCGGATTGGCGTTGAGCTTTCGAAGCTCGTCGTCGAGGATCGGTTTCAAGACTGTTTCAAGCGGCAGGTATTTCGACATGCCGCGCCGGTTGTCGATCGAAAGCTCCGCCAGACGCGCCTGGAGCTTGCCGCCTTCGACGTAAGGATCAAGCGTCACGTCGATCGAGGCGGCCTCCGTCATGAAACGCCCGGGTTCGCCCTTGCCGTCCCAGCCGCAGTTCCAGACCTCAAGCTCGATGTCGAGCGCGAAGCGGATGGCGCCCGGCGGAAACTCGATGACCGGCTTGCCGGCGCCCCAGCGCTGGCCGCACCGGTCCTGATGGGTCTTCACCCATTTTTCGAGGTCCTTCTCGACGTCGGCGATGAACGGCGTCACGTCAGTCGTCAAAACGAGCTTCAGATCGCCGGCGGCCGCGGCCTTTTTGTCCGTATGCAGCGCGATGTCGGCGGTGACGGGCCGCCCGCCCATGTTGACGCGCGTCGGCGCGTCATAGATCGTTTCATAGCCGGCGGGCGCGGCGGCGAGGGCGGCCGAGGCCGACAGGGCGATAAGGGCGGGACAGAGACGGCGCACGCGGTTCTCCACTCTCGACGATCGACCTCAATAGGGCGCCGCAGCGCTTTTCGCCACCGCGCGCGCCGGCCCTTTTCCGCGCGCGGCGGTCGAAAAAGCTTCGCCGGCTTTACGCCGCCTTCTTGATGAGGCCGCGATTGATCAGCGTTTCTGCGATCTGAACGGCGTTAAGAGCGGCGCCTTTCCGGAGATTGTCGGACACGACCCAGAAGGCGAGACCATTGTCGACGGTCGGGTCGACGCGAATTCGGGAAACGTAGGTTGCGTATTCCCCGACGCATTCGACCGGCGTCACATAGCCGCCGTCCTCGCGCTTGTCGACGACGAGAACGCCGGGCGCCTCGCGCAGGATCTCGCGCGCCTCGTCGTCCTAGATCGGCCGCTCGAATTCGACATTGACGGCTTCCGAATGACCGACAAACACCGGAACCCTGACGCAGGTCGCCGTCAGCCTGATTTTCGGATCGAGGATCTTCTTCGTTTCCGCCGTCATCTTCCATTCCTCTTTCGTGTAGCCGTCCTCCATGAAGACGTCGATGTGCGGAATGATGTTGAACGCGATCTGCTTCGTGAAAACCTCAGGGGTCGGAGAATCGTTGACGTAAATGCCCTTCGTCTGCGTAAAAAGCTCGTCCATCGCCGCCTTGCCCTTGCCCGAGGTCGACTGATAGGTCGCAACGACGACGCGCCGGATCGTCGCGGCGTCATGTAGCGGCTTCAACGCGACGACGAGCTGCGCCGTCGAACAGTTCGGGTTGGCGATGATGTTCTTCTTCGAAAAGCCCCGGACGGCTTCAGCGTTCACCTCAGGGACGATCAGCGGCACGTCTGGGTCCATGCGGAAGTGCGAGGAATTGTCGATGACGACGGCGCCCGCTTTCGCCGCCTTCGGCGCCCCTTCCTTCGAGACCGCGCCGCCGGCGGCGAAGAGCGCGATGTCGACCTTCGAAAAGTCGAAGGTCTCAAGGTCGCGGCATTTCAAGGTCCGGTCGCCGAACGAGACTTCGCGGCCGATCGACTGGCGCGAGGCGATGGCGAAAGCTTCCCCGATCGGGAGCTGGCGCTCGTCAAGGATGGCGAGCATTTCCTGGCCGACATTGCCAGTGGCGCCGACGACCGCGACATTGAATTCCATGAGCCGACTTTCCGTCTGATCCGGCGCGAAAAGCGCGCAATCGTCCGCGCTGTCAAGCGGCGGACCTTTAAGAAGAACTCAATCGTCTCTCAGTTCCGGTTTCGCGGGCGGCGGACGGTCGAGACGTTCGACCTTGAAACCGGCCGCGGCGAGCGCGTCCGGAAGGCCGTCCGGGCCGACAAGATAGCCGGCGTTGAGCGCGATGAACGCTGTCTCGCGGCTCTTGAGCGCAGCGGCGATGCCCGCGGCGAGCGCTTGCGTGCGGTCTGCGATGAGACGCTTGTAGGCGGCGGGCGCGGCCGTTCGCATTGACTGGTTGAGATGCGCGTCGATCGCCTCGGCGTCGCCGTCGCGCCAGGCGGCGAACGTTGCAGGAAGGGCGCTTTCCTGGCGCGCGAAGTCGTCGAGGAGGAAAGACAGAAGCGCAACCTGCTCCGTCTCGGGCATCATGGTGAGGACGCCGAGCGAGCTTTCGATCGTCTCAAAATATTTGAGGGTCCGCCCGCGCCCTTTCGCCTCGGTCATCAGATCGGCGTCGGCGCTGACGGAGCCGGCGCTCGCGCCGATCTGCGCCGAAAGGACGACGAACGCCGCCCATGGCTTCAGCCCGTCGAGCGATTTCACGGGTATGCCGTTTTTTTCCGCGATCGCCGCCAGCGCTTCCCGGCGTTCGGGCGCGAGGAGCGATGTGAGCGTTTTCCCGGCGGGAAGAACGCCCTCGGTCCTGAATATCCGGTCCGCTGTCTCGCCCGCGCCGGCCTCGCCGACCGGCGCCTCGAACCAGAGAACGTCAGAAGCGTCGATCGCGCCAGCGAGCGTGCGCGAGCGCCAGGATGCGCCCGCAGGAAGAGCGCCGAGGGTGCCGAAAAGGTATACGGCGCTATCGCTGTCCGACACGCGCCAGACCGCGGGCGACGCCGCCGCTTCCGCCGCTTTTTCTTTCGCTGCGGTCGGCGCCGTCAGCGCCGCGGCGGCGACGAGGAAGGCCGCGAGCCGGATCACGCGGCCTCTTACGATCATTCCCAAGCCGGTTGCTCCCTACGCTGCGCGAAAGCCTATCGCGGCGCATTGCGTCGGAAAAGCGGCGGCGGGCCTGCGCCCTGCCGACATTGCCGCCTCCGCCGCGTTCGGCTAGAGCAGCGCATTAACGCACCCATAGCTCAGCTGGATAGAGCGTTGCCCTCCGAAGGCAGAGGCCAGAGGTTCGAATCCTCTTGGGTGCGCCATTCCTGTGCAAAAGAAGGAACCAGCTCGCCCTTTGCCGCGAACATGGCGGTTTGGTGCAATAACGCCCCCTTCGGTCCTGAAATCCTGACCTCGCGGTCGCTCACCGTCACGTGGACACCTCCAAAAACCTCTCGGATTTTCGGGCGATTTGTGATTCCGTTTGGGGATGAAACAGCGCGGATTTTTTGACGTTGATGAGCGGCTGCAGCGGGTTCGGCGGTAATCCCCCCGTTTTTGGCGGGGTTGATTGACAGACTTCACGCGGCGTTTTTCAGTTTCTGGGCCGGCGTCAAACCGCCATTGGCCATGTTGGGTCTCTCATTGTTGTAAGTCCAGAGCCACCTGGTGGCGTGATCGCGCGCCTCCTCGATGGTCGCGAAGATGTGCTGGCCGAGCCATTCCTGACGGACGGTCCGGTTGTAGCGTTCGACATAGGCGTTCTGCTGCGGCTTGCCCGGTTGAATGTAGACGAGCGCGACGCCTCGCCTCGATGCCCATGTCTGCAATGTCCCGCTGACATATTCAGGGCCGTTGTCGACCCGAATGCTTTTGGGCTTTCCCCGCCATTCGATGATCCGGTCGAGCGTGCGCGCAACCCGCAAAGCCGGCAGGGACACATCAACCTCGATGGCGAGGCCTTCGCGATTGAAGTCATCGAGCACGTTCAGCGTCCGGAAGGATCGCCCGTCGCCGAGCTGGTCGGCCATGAAGTCCATCGACCATGTCTCGTTCGGCGCCGCCGGGATCGCCAGAACGTCCGGCTTTTCGCGAATGAGCCGCTTCCTCGGTTTGATGCGCAGATTGAGCTCCAGCTCGCGGTAAATCCGGTAGACGCGCTTGTGGTTCCACCCCTTTCCCTTGACGTTGCGCAGATACAAAAAGCACAGGCCGAACCCCCACGTCCGATAAGCCGCCGTGAGCCGGATGAGCCAGTCGGCGATCTCGGCATTCTCGTCGCTGAGCCTCGCCTCATAACGATAGCAGCTCTCGCTGACGCCGAATGTGCAGCACGCCAGAGCAACGCTCACGCCGTCTTCTTCAACCGCTTTCATGGCCATCTCCCGGCGCTGGGACGGCCGCGTCACTTTTTTCCGAGGGCGTCCTTCAGAAGCTCGTTCTGCATCGCCATCTCGGCGTACATCTTCTTCAGGCGCCGGTTCTCCTCCGCCATCGCCTTCATCTCGGACATCAGCGAGGCGTCCATGCCGCCGAATTTCGAGCGCCAGTTGTAGTAAGTCGCCGCGCTGATCCCGTGCTCGCGGCAAAGATCCGCAACCGCCACGCCGTTCTCGCCCTGCTTCAAAATCGCCAGGATCTGCGCGTCCGTAAATCTCGATTTCTTCATCGTCTCCTCCTTGCCTATCCAAGGCCGGAGAAGTCTACTTTTCAACCCAACGAATTCCCGGGGGGATTACC
>JACADX010000289.1 GCA_013389125.1 Parvularculaceae bacterium
CCAATACAGTGACGATATCCCCGACCTTTCGCGCGCGCCGGTCGCCGAACAGTGACTGCGGTCCAGAGCGCCAAAGCGAGCCGGCTGTCTCGGCGGCCGGCGATTCGACGTCCTGCAAGGACGCGCGGTCCGCTCGATAGGCGCTTGTCGTCATCGCCTGCTCCGAGGATGGGCCAGGCGCGGAAAATTTTGGCGGGTTAACCATGTGACTGAGCGGCGTCGAGCATCCGGCGATGACCGGCCAAAGGAGGGCCAGAAAGCGCGCGCGTCCGGATCTCATCGCACCACCACCGTTCCGTCAGCGATGATTTCGGCGGACACTACGGTCTTCGACGAGAGGTTCATCACGTTGATCATGTCGCCCTTGCCGCCGCCGGACAGCGCGCGGCCCTCCGCGGTGATGCTTAGCGGACCCTTCATGTAGCGCATTCTCACGAGCGCGTTGCGCCTCACCAGCGTCGCCGTCCGAAGGTCCGTTTCCCGAATCGGAGCGCCTTCCGCAAGCATGCGACGCGCCTCCTTGCCGATCATCTCGCGGGCGCGTTCGGAGGAATTCGGGTCTGTCGCGTCAATTTGGAGATCAGCTTCTCCAATGACGGCGCCCGCCGGCAGACTGCGCGCAGCGACGATCGGCGAAGCGGCCGCAGGCGGGTCCGAAAGGGATCCGCCCGGTGCGGACGCGGCGACAGCGGCGAGCGAAAGGAGCTTCAAGGCGATCACGAGGGTCACCGTATTTGCGTCGTCGCGCCGAGCATCTGATCAGCGGCCGTGATGACTTTCGAATTCAGTTCATAGCCGCGCTGCGCCTCGATCAGCTCGGCAATCTGCTGAACAACGTCTACTGAGCTTTCCTCAAGATATCCCTGTCGAAGCTGGCCGCGTCCCTCAAGGCCTGGCGCTCCGGCGATTGGCGGTCCGGACGCCTGCGTCTCGCGGAACAGATTGCTTCCGAGCGCTTCAAGGCCTTTGTCGTTTGCGAAGACGGAAAGCGAGATCGCTCCGATTTGCTGGCCGTCTGTCTGCCCGTCGAAATATGCGAATACGTCGCCATTGGCGTTAACAGCGACGCTCCTCGCGTCGTTCGGGATGGTGATGTCGCCGACGAGCGGATAACCCTCGGAATTGACGATAAGACCCTCGCCTGTCCTCTTGAAGGCTCCGTCGCGGGTGAACGCGGCTTCGCCTGACGGCAAAGTCACCTCAAAGAAGCCGTCCCCTTCGATCGCGATATCAAGCTCGCCGCTCGTTTGTTTCAGCGACCCCTGCTGCATGTTGACGGCGACCGCCGCCGTCCGAACGCCAAGTCCGATTTGGACGCCGGCGGGCGCGACAAGACCGCTTATGCTGGTAATGGCGCCGGGCGGCTTCACCTGCTGATAGTGGAGGTCCGCGAATTCAGCGCGCCGCGCCGAATAGGCGGTCGTGCTCATGTTCGCAATGTTGTTTGAAATGACCTCTACGCGCGTTTGCTGCGCGTCCATGCCCGTCGCCGCTATCCTAAGAGCCTGCATGTCTTCGTCTCCTCGCGGATCAGCGTCCGCCGCTCAATGTTTCAACCGCGCGCCGCGTGCGTTCGGCGTCATCCTCCAGCATCCGTTCGCCGATTTCGAAGGCGCGCTGCACTTCGATCATGCGCGATATTTCGAGCACCGGATTGACATTCGACGCCTCGACATATCCCTGTCTGACGCTGGGATTTTGGACCGGCGCGACTTCGCCGGTCACGCGGAACAAGTTTGCGCCTTCGCGGACAAGTTCCGCGGGATCGGCGTCGACGATCTCAAGCTTTGCGACCTGCACGCCATCGGCGGACACAACGCCGTCGGACGAGATGACGATCCGTCCCGTCCCGCCAGGCAAGACGATCGCAGCGCCGCCTTCGCCGCTCACGGACCATCCGTCCGCCGTCGATAAGACGCCTTGGTCGTTCAGCTGGAACGAGCCCGCTCGCGTCAGCCTGACCCCGCGGGGCGTCTCGACGGCGAAGTAGCCGGGGCCTTCGATGGCCGCGTCGAGCGCGCCGCCGGTTTCGATCGCCTTGCCTTGCGCCGCATCGATCATGCGAGCGCCGATCCGCGTCTGAGAAAGGCTCGGTTCGCCTCGAAGTTCGATAACATACTCGGAGAAAATATATCCATCGCGCCGAAAGCCGTCGGTGTCCGCGTTTGCGACGTTGTTGGCGATGCTCGCCAATTCGCGAGCAAGAGCCGCCTGGCGCGAGAGGGAAACATAGGAGACATTGCTCATTGCGACAGCCCTTTGCGAATTTGGACGATTTCCGCCGCAACGCTCTTAGTGAACCGGATCGCGTCTGTCGCGTCGGCATGCGCCGGCGGCGGACCCGACGACGGAACCTGCGACGCCTCGAAACCCTTCGACTCGCTCGCGGGAGTCGGCGGCGACAGGTCCTGTTCGACCGCGAATTCGCGGACGGCGGCGAACGCGCGAAGTTTTGCGCGCAACTCGTCAAAGCGCGGGTCCGACGGATGGCGATTCGTCACTTCCAACACATCAGCGGTCCTTCCGAGCGACAGATGCGCCAATGCGACCGCAAGATCGCGCTCCGCCTGGTCAGCGCCCCGCACCCGGAGAAAAGTATCGACATCAGCCGCGGCGCCGAGTCTCACCAGAGCGTCGCGCGCGATCGCCGCCGCCGGCGCCGATATCGCCGGCGCCGCTAGATGCGGCTCGCTCGCCAATGCGGCGAGCGCGGCGAAAATCTTGTCCCTTTCGCCGGAAAGCAGGCGCTTGTCGAGCGCTTCGCCGGCGATGGCCCTCGCCTTCGACTCGATCGCCGGATCTGCGCGTAGGGCGCGCGACAGCGCCTTCAACGCGCGCTGAATATCGTCCTGCTTAAGCCGCCGTTCCGCGATGACAAGCTCGATCTGCGCACGCGCCCGTTCAGGCGCCGCCAATGCGGCGTCCTCAAGATCGTCCTCAAACGCGGCATAGTCCGCGCCTTTCGCCGCCAGCGCCTGAAGCGCTTGCGCTTGGAGCGGCCCTGATTCCGAAGCGATCAATGCGACCGTATGCGCCGTCTCTTCAGCGACGCCCTTAGCATCTGCGCGGGCGAAATCGATAAGCGCCGAAGCGCGAGACGCCGAGGCGGTCGCCTTCAGAATTTCGCGAAGGCTTGAAACGATCTCATCTTCCCCCTGGGCGATCGCATGAGGGGTCAGCGTTTCCGCGATCGCCGACGCAATCGGCGCCGGGAACGCTGCTAGCAGTCTAAGATCCTGCTCGTCCGGCGCCGGCTTGGCGCCGACAATCAAGTTTTTCGCGCGACGAAGCATTCGAGAGACAGGACCGCACGCGGCGCCAATCTCCGCCGCGCTCGGGATGTTTCCGATCATCAACTCTGCGAGTCCCGAAATCGCCGACGCCGCAGCGCCTTTGTCGCCGGCCGCTGCCGCGCGCGCCTCCTCGGCGAAGCCGATCACAAGATAAGCGGCGGAAAGCCGCGTGTTGGCGTCGTCGACGCCAACAGCGGCGAAGCCTTCGCCTTGGCGGCGAAGCGCTTCAATCGCATCCGCCGGCCTTTCGCCGAGCGCCGCCGCAACCGTTTTCAGCCAGCTCGGCGTGACGCAAACCGCGCTGCCGGCGGCCTCGCGCAGCGGTGGCGGGGAAAGCGTGCGGGTCGCGGAAGGCTGATCGCTCGTCGATGACGACGCGCCGTCGGCCGGCGCCTCGCCTTTGATCGAAATAAGGCCCTCGGAATGGGCGTCCATGAGGCGCCGGCGCAACGCCTCTCGGGCCTGCTCGACACGCTCTTCGGCGGATTTCGGCTGCGCTTGCGCGGAGCGCCCTTCCGCCGCCAGCATGACAAGCGCCATCGCCAGAATCTCGGCGCGCATCAGGCAGCCTCCTTCTTGAGCGACTTCAGCGATTCTTCGACTTCGCTGAAGGTCGGCCGATCCTTCTTCGGCACGTTCCTTCTCGCGACTTCGACGCACATCTGCGGTTCATGCATGTGAAGGCTGGCGACGATCGTCTCCCGGATAAGCGAATAAAAGCGCTGGTCCTGGCCCTGGACAGCGGCGATCTTCTCTGAAAGCGGGCCGACGAGGCCGTAGGCGAGAAAGACGCCGAGGAACGTTCCGACCAACGCGCCGCCGATCATCTGCCCGAGAATCTCCGGCGGCTTGTCGATCGACGCCATTGTCTTGATCACGCCGAGCACCGCGGCGACGATTCCGAGCGCGGGCAGCCCGTCCGCCATTTTCTGGAGCGCATGCGCGCCGTGCATGCTGTCATGATGCATACCTTCGAGCTGCTTTTCGAGGAGCTCCTCGACCTGGTGAGGATTATTGAAATTCATAAGAATCGATCGGATCGTATCGCAAATGAGCTCGACCGCGTCCTTGTCAGCGGCGATCCTCGGATAACGTGAAAAAATCGTCGATTCCGTGGGGTTCTCGATATGCCCCTCGACACGCACCGCGCTCTCGCGCGCCAAGCGAAGCAGCTCGAACATCAAACTGAGAACGTCCGAGTAATCCTGACGCTTCCATTTCGGTCCCTTGATCGCCTTTCCGATGTCGACGATCGTATGCTTGATGACCGTCATGTCGTTTCCAACAACAAACGCCCCGACGGCGGCTCCGCCGATGATGATCAGCTCATGCGGCAGCGAGTGAAGGATGATTGCGAGATTTCCTCCGGCGAATACGTAGCCGCCGAAGACCATTGCGAGTGTGATTGCGATGCCGACGACGCTTGTCATGGTTCCGCCCGGCGATTCTTGTTCACTGGCCTTGGGCCTTTTCGGCCATCAGGACGGTGATTGCGTAAGCGCGCTTGACGTCGAGCGTCGCCATCACCTCAGAGGCGCTTTCGCCATTCATGGCGAGAAGCAAGCTAGCGGCGAATTCCGGATCCATGCCGCCGATAATCGGTCCGGCTTGCGCCGGCTTCATTCGCTCATAAATCGTAGCGACCCGCTTGATTTCCTCATTTTGCTCATCGCCGGCCGCCTGAGCGCGGTCGGCGAGCGCAGCGTTTAGGGTTTCAAGTTCCGCCAGCCGCTTTTCGACATGTCGACTGAGGCCTTGAATGGACTCCTCTTTCGTTGCGAGTTCCGCCTTGCGCTTTTCAAGGTCCTTGAATTCGCCCGCGAGCGTTTCCGCCAACGGTCCGTCGATGCAGGACTGCGGCGGCGTCGCCGGCTGCGCGCCTTCGGCGCC
>JACADX010000350.1 GCA_013389125.1 Parvularculaceae bacterium
AGCGTGAACTCTTCATAAGGAATTGAAATGTCGGCCCCGAAGGCGGGCGTAAACGCCGGCGCGGCGAAAAGGGCGATCGCCGATAGGGCGGCCGTCAAACTCAGTCTCAGCATGGATATACCTCAGATGCGCCGGCCTTGCGCCGGCTTTCTTCCCGACCCTAGGCAAGACCCCGCCGCGGTCAAGCGAACGGAAACGCCTCGGCGCAGGCGAGGGGCGCTTGGGCGAAACGCCTCGATCCGCGGACCGAAACCCTTAGCGGGCGGCCTGCTTTCGCGCCTTGCGGCCTGCTATTTCGACGCCGCCGCGAGCCCGTCGACTTTGATGAGGAACGGCGCGCCGTCGCTGACGACTTCAAGGGTCTTTGCGTCCTTGGCGGCGATCCCGGTTATCCAAAGCTCTTTGCCGAGATTGGCCTCAAGATCGTAGACGGCGACCGGGTCGACGCCGGGAATATCGACCGCCTCGCTCACCTGCAGATAGGAATACTGATCCGGCTCGCCGTAGGAGTAGCCGAGAAAGAGCCGGACCTTGGTCGTCTCGCCGAGTTTCACCTCATGCAGTTCCGAGAGGACTTCGAGAACGAAATCGGGGCTCTCCGTCATTTCGACGAAGGTGTTCTGAAACGTCCCGCCGCCGCCCGTCGCGCAGGCGACTAAAGCGCAGGCGCCCGTGATGATCGCCAATGCCCGCATTGTCGTCGCTCCCCTTTTAGGCCCCTCGGCCCCGGTGATCGAATTCCGTAGGTCCTGACGCGTGGCGAGTCAAATCGCCGCGCGGAAGTTCGGACGCCGCGGGCGTCCTGGCGATTATCCGTCTACGCCCTATTTCGGCGCGCGCTTGGCTAAAATCCGCTGCAGGGTCCGCCGGTGCATGCCGAGCCGGCGCGCGGTTTCCGAGACATTGTGGTCGCAAAGCTCATAGACGCGCTGGATGTGCTCCCAGCGGACGCGATCGGCCGACATCGGATTTTCGGGCGGCTCGGGGCGCGCGCCGCCGCGCGCCAGGAGCGCCTTTTCGAC
Source organism: Parvularculaceae bacterium (assembly GCA_013389125.1). Lineage (GTDB taxonomy): Bacteria > Pseudomonadota > Alphaproteobacteria > Caulobacterales > Parvularculaceae > Amphiplicatus. Next base: position 1,023 of record JACADX010000350.1, read on the forward strand.
GTCGTCGGCGTCGGCGGGTTTCGAGAGATAGTCGATCGCGCCGGCTTTGACTGCGGCGACGGCGGTCGCGATGTTGCCGTAGCCGGTCAGCATGACGACGCGGCAGTCCTCGCGGATGTCGTGGATGGCGTTGACAACCTCAAGCCCGTCGCCGTCTTCGAGCCGCAGATCGACGACGGCGAAAGCGGGCGGCTTTTCCTTGGCGAGGCGGATCGCTTCCTTGACGCCGGCCGCGAGCCGCGTCGCGAAGCCGCGTTTTTCCATCGCCCGGCCGAGGCGCGTCCTTAAATGCTCGTCGTCATCGACAATGAGGAGCGAGGCGTCCTGCGGGAGGTCTGCGGCGATCCTGACTTCTTCTTCCATCGCAACCGATCGGCTTGCCGGGTTTGTCCGCTTTTGGCCTCTCCGCCCGCTTGACGCAACCCGCGCGCTTACGCCTCGCGCGCGAAAATCGCCGCTCGCGGCCAGGTGACGGCGACCCAGGCGCCGGGCGCGCCGGCGCCGCCGGCGGCCTCGTCCCAGGCCTTGTTGTCGAAGGCGACCGACGCGCCGGTTCGCTCCAGCAGGGTTTTGGCGATGAAAAAGCCGAGGCCGAGTCCGCCCTTCTTCGCGCTCCCGCGCGAGCGCCCGCCGAGATAGGGCTCGCCGAGGCGCGCCAGCATGTCGAGCGAAAAGCCCGGCCCGTCATCATGGATCTCGACCATGAAGTCCGATTTCGACCAGTGCGCGGAGACAAGGACTTTCGAGCGCGCATAGCCGACCGCGTTCTCGATGAGGTTCCTGAGCCCGTAGATGATCTCCGGCCGGCGTTGCAGAACCGGCGGCGCTTCGCCTTCGGCGCCGCCCTTAACGTCGAAGATGACCGCCGGCCCGTGGCGCGCATCGAGGAAGGGACCGGCCGCTTCCTTGAGGAGGAGGTCGACGGCGATCCGGTCCATCATGATGTCGCCGGCCTCGCCGCGATCAGAAAGCCGGCCGAGAATGTCCCGGCAGCGCTGCGCCTGGCTGACGAGAAGCTTCGCGTCGTCCTCAAGAAGTCCCTGACCTTTGAGTTCGCCCGCCATTTCCTTCGCCGTCAGCTGGATCGTCGCGAGCGGCGTTCCAAGCTCATGCGCGGCGGCGGCGGCGAGCCCGCCGAGCGCGGCGAGCCGTTCCTCGCGCGCAAGAACGAGCTGCGAGGCGGCGAGCGCGCTTTTCAGTTGCGCGGCCTCGGCGGCGATGCGGTGCGCGTAAGCCCCGAAGAAGGCGACAGCGAAAGAAAGCGCCACCCAAACGCCGATATTGAGGACCGGCGGAAAGGCGACCGCCTCGCCCTCGCGCCAGGGAAGCGGCAAATGATAGCCGGCGAGAAGGCTGATGCCGGCGAAGGCGAGCGATCCGATAAGGACCGCGAGCCTTACCGGAAGGACGCTCGCCGCAATCGTCACCGGCGCGAGGATGAGGACCGAGAAAGGATTTTGAAGCCCGCCGGTCAGGAACAAGAGCGCGCAAAGCTGGGCGATGTCAAACGCGATATAGGCGGTCGCTTCACGGTCGGCGAGATAGCGGCGCGGCGAAAAGCGAAGGCTTATGAAGATATTGAGCCACGCGCTCGCCGCGATCACGCCGAGGCAAAGCCCCAACGGCACTGGGAAGGCGAGCGCGAAATGCACGATCAGGATCGCCGAGAGCTGCCCGGCGACGGCGAGCCAGCGCAAGGTCGTAAGGGTCCTGAGGCGAATCGGGCCCCGGACCGCCTGCGCCGCGATGTCCGCCTCGGCGATCGCCTTTTTGAGATTGAGCGCCATTCGCATCCCGCGCGCCGGGAGATCCGCTGCTTTACCCCGGCGCCGTCGAGGGATAAGCGAGGCCGGCGTCCCGGAAAAGCGGAAGGAGCGGCGATGAAGCAAAGGACGATGGCGGCGGCAGCGGCGTTGGTCTTCGTCGTCGGCTGCGGCGGCGAAACGCCGACGCCCCTGCCGGCGGAAGGGGTTATCGCCCTTTCCGACCAGTTTACGGCCGATTTCGCGCTCCTTGACAAGGATGGCAAGGTGATGCGCGACGAGGATCTAAGAGGCCGCGTCGGCTTTGTCTATTTCGGCTTTGCGACCTGTCCTGACGTTTGCCCGATGGCGGTCGGCCGCATGGTCGGCGCGCTCA
>JACADX010000309.1 GCA_013389125.1 Parvularculaceae bacterium
CCGGCGCCGACATGATCGCCTTCGTCTTGTTCTTCTTCGACACGTAATAAAGCGTCGTCGGCGTCGTCAGGCTTTCATAGGTGAAGAGCGCTTCGTCCGTCCCGCCGCCCGCCGAGACGATCTTGACGACCCCGGCGCCCGGAAGATCGATCGTTGTCGTCTTCCAGACGCCGGTCTTCCTGTCGCGATAAACGCGCGCCGCCCGGCCGGAGACGTCTTCGAGATAGCGGACGATGATGTCGCTCTTGCCGACTTCGACGCTGCCGTCGTCGATCGCCTGGTTCGGGGCCGGCGCGAAAGCGACGTCCGCCTCGCCCGAGGCGAGGTCGTAAGCGATCAGAACGCCTGACGGATAGTCCTTGCCCTCGTGGCGCCAGGATTCGCGAATGAGAAAGATCGCCCGCCCGTCGAGCACGTCGAACAAATCCGATTTCGGCGGCAGCGGCAGTTTCGCCGGCGCCGCCCCCGCGTCAGCGGCGTAATGATACTCGCTCTCGAAAAACGTGACGGCGCGATTGGCGAAAAGATGAGTCTTCTCGCCGTCATGGGAGACCTGCGCATACGTCGAAACATCCGTGTCCGTCCCTTCGAGGAAGATCGGCGCCGCGGCGACCGGCTCGCCGCGCTTCCACAGGCGTAGCGCTTTCGGATATCCGGACGTCGTCAGCGATCCCGGTCCAAGATCGGCGCCGACGAGGAGCGTGTTCTCGTCAACCCAGGCGAGGTTCGACTTGCCTTCCTGAAGCGCGAAACCGCCGTCGACGAATGATTTCGTCTCGGTGTTGAACTCGCGCCAGAGCCCCGCGTCTTTTCCACCGTCGGAAAGCTCGATCATGCAATGGACATAGGCCGGCGAAAGGCAGGCGATCGTCCCCGAAATCCAGTTCCTCCCCTCGTCCGCCGCCAGCCTGTCGTAGTCGATCAGCGTTTCCCATTGCGGCTTCCCCGAAACGTAGCTCTTGACCGCGGCGCGCCGCCAAAGCCCGCGGACATGGGTCGCGTCCTGCCAGAAATTGTAGACATGCCCGTTATGGATCGATCCGTCCGGAATGCGCGCCGTCGAATTGAGGATTTGCTTCGCTTCCCCGACCATCGCATCAAAGCGCGGATCGGCTTCAAGCGCGCCAAGGCTCTCCTTGTTCTGCGCTCTCACCCAGTCGAGCGCCTTTTCGCCCTCGACCTCTTCGAGCCACAAGAACGGGTCTTCCACCGACTTCGCCTCCGCTGTTGCGAAAAGGACGGCGGCGACGCCCGCCAGCGCGGCATTCCTGATCATTCTTGAAAACCCCTCTGTCCGACTTCGGCCCTGATGCGCCAGGGCGAATATCGACGACGCCGCCGACGCCTATGAGGATAGGCCGCCGTCCCGAATTCGTGCAACGATTGCGGCGGCGGGCGCGCGGCGAAGCGTTCCTCGGCTGCGACGCGCTGCGACGTCGTCAAAGCGGCCTTAACCATCGGGCGCCGCGCCGGCGGCGGGTTTGAGGGCGCGAATTCTAAACTTTTAGAGAGCGACTTAGCGAAGGTTTGAGCGGCGGCACGTAGCCTGCACGGGTCCGTCCGAGGCAACCCTTCGTGCACCCGATGAAAATGTCCAAATCCGAGCAGCGCCGGTTCCGCCGAATCCCGCTCGACCTTCCCGCCCGCATCATCGTTAACGGCATCGACGAATATGACGGCCGCCTCGTCAACATCTCGCCGGGCGATCTTGCGGTGAAGGTTGACGCGCCGACCGTCAAGGGCGACGCCGCCGTCATCTATGTGGCGGGGCTCGACGTCATCGAAGGACGTATCGCGCGGACGTTTCCGGACGGATTCGCACTTTCCTTCCTGTTGTCGCGCCGCCGGCGCACGCTCTTGACCGAGCAGCTGATGCTGCGCGCCAATCCGAGCTTCGCCGCCGGCCTCAGCGACCGCCGCAATGCGCCGCGCCACCAGGCGGCCGAGCAGCGGATGGTCTGCCGCCTTCCGGACGGCGGCTCCCTATTTGTGCGCGTCCTTGATCAATCGGTCGACGGCGTCGCCGTCGAATCGCCGAGAAAGCCCGCCGTCGGCGCCGCCATTCACGTCGGGCGCCAGCGGGCGATCGTCATCCGCCATACGCCGCGCGGCTTCGTCGCCGTTTACGAACGAAGCGTTCAGGGCAAGGACGCCGGCGCAAAGCCGATGCCGAAACTTCGCGCGGTTTAGATTTCCACTTCTTCAGTACACGAAACAACAAGGCGCCGATCGAAAGATCGGCGCCTTTTGCGTTTCCGCCGCCGGCGATTTCAGGACGCCGGCTCCTTCACGATATAGGAACGAAGATTGTCCATCACCGAGCGCGCGTCAAAGGCTTCCGGTTCGTCCGCCGGCTTCGTTCCCTTGTGCATGGTGATGAAGGCGACCGCCGTGTACCGCGTATATTCGCGGACGCTGTAATCGTCATAGGGCGATCCCCATCCCCAGCCGTAAGCATAATAGGGAAAGGCGCAGCAATAGGGACCGTAGCCGTAATAATAGCGTCCGTAAAACGCCGGATTCGGGGACGTCGAATATCGCTTGTTCGCTTCCGTGTCCTGTTCGGTGACGACGAAATAGTCATAGCCGCTTTCAACGGTCAGCTCCGCGGCGCGGTAAAGGAGATAGGTCTCGACCGCCTCGCGCGTCGTCGACGAATTTCCTCTGAACACGACACGGTAACGGTTCTCCTCGATGCGCTGGTCCGAAAATCCGTAAGGGCTCTTTCCCGTCGCCGGCCCGTAAGGCGTCGACGTCGCGCAGGCGGCGAGCCCTGCCGCGGCGGCGAGCGCGATCATTGCGTTTCTGATCATGAGAATCTCCTCAACCTGCCCCTGTTCCGGTCGAAAGCGCCGTCCCCGGACGCGACTTATACAGGATCGCTGCGATGCTGACAAAGGCCCCTTGCTGCGGCGTCCCGCCTCGTCTCGGAACGGTCCTTCGTCCGTATACGGGCCTTCAGCCGGCTTCGGCGGGCCTCTCAGTCACGAATTCGCGAGCGCACCCCGGAAGCGACGCGCGGAGAACCGCGGCGGCGTTGGCGCGCCGTCCGCGAAGGAGCCGCATCGCCGCCTGCGCGCCGCCGGCCGCGATCGCGATCGGCGCGAGGTAAGGCCGCCATTTCGTCGCGAAGAGGATGCGCGCGCGCGTCATGTGATAATCGGCGAGCGGGGAGCGCTCCGAAGGCTCGCCGGCGATCGCGCGGCGGCTTTTCGAGGCCTGGCCGTAGCGGTGATAGACGATCGCGCCCGGCGCCCAGACCGGCCGGCCCGCCGCGCCGCCGGCGAGCGCCCAGTCGGCTTCCTCATAATAAAGAAAATACCGCTCATCGAGATACCCCGCCCGCGCCAGATAATCGCGACGAAGCGCGATCGCGGCGCCCAGCGGATAGGCAAGACGCTTCTCGAGGCTGCGCCGGTCGGGCGCCTCGGCGACATCGGCGCCCTCGCCGATATTGCGGCCGGTCAGGAGGAAGGCGTCGAGCGTCGCGCCGCAAAACGCCTGAACGCGGTGCGGAGCGTCAAAGCCGACGACGGTCCCGCCGCAGAGTCCCGCGCGATCGTCGAGCAGGCGTTCGGCGAAGGCGGAAAGAGCGCGCTTTGACAGGACGGCGTCCGGGTTGAGGAGAAGCATGCGGTCGATGCCTGGCTGCGACGCGAGCGCGCGAAGGCCGGTGTTGCATCCGTAAGCGAAGCCGCCGTTCTTCGCCGCCCGAAGAAGCCGCACAGCGCCTGGCGGGAGCGTCGCAAGGTCCGCATATTGCGGTTCATCGCCATCGATCGGCGCCGGCGGGGGCGCGCAGCGGTGCGGCGCGCGCAAGGCGAGCGCGTCAGCGATCCGGTCCCCAGACCCGTCGGGCGAGGCGTTGTCGACGATGATCGCGCGCGCGCCGCCGGCGCCGATGAAGCTCAGCGCGGCGTCAATCGCAAGCGCCCCGCAATTGTAATTGACGATGACGGCGCCGAACCGCGCTTCCTGCCTCATGCGCCGCCCTCCTCGCCGAGGAGCGTTCGCCGCCCGTCGGCGTCCAGCGCGGCGGCGAAGGCGGACAGGAATTCGCGGTTGAGGTCGAAGTCCGGAGTGCCGGCGCTCGCCGAGGAGATCCTAACGAGCGCGCCATCAAGGGGACCGGAGCCGGCGCGGCGAAGGCGCCGCCAGCCCGCCTCGCTCGCCGCTGTCGTAAACGAGGACCCGTCGCGAAGCCAATAGGTCACCGCCTCGCGGCGCGACGGACTTTCCGCGTCGAGGTTGACGAGGGCGACGTCGCGGCCGGCGGCCCTGATCGCGCCTTCGGTCCGTGCACGGATTTCAAAGCCTTGCGCGACGTAGCAGGCCTCCGGCCGGTGGAGGCGCACCGAATCCCCGAGCGGCGGCCCATAGGCGGCGACAAGCGTGACGACGCGTCCGATGTCGTTTCGATAGGCGCGGTAGGCGGCCGCCTCGCCGGGACCGAGGTCGAGCTCTTGCGGCAGGACGGCGGCCGAAATCTCGACGCGCCGCCATGGGCCGAAAACATCGGGCAGCATCGCCTCAAGGTCGGGAGCGGGCGCCGGCGCGCGGGCGGCCGGCGCGACGATCGCGCTTGCGGCCGCGGCGAGCGCGAC
>JACADX010000290.1 GCA_013389125.1 Parvularculaceae bacterium
AGGCCCATCTTCTCCTCGAGCTTGATGCAGTGCGCGTCATTGCGCGGCCCAAGCGATCCGTCGGCGTTTACGTGAAACTTCGGAACGATGAACATCGAAATTCCGGCCGTCCCTTCCGGCGCGTCGGGAAGGCGCGCCAGCACGAGATGGACGATGTTTTCCGTCATGTCGTGATCGCCATAGGTGATGAAAATCTTCTGCCCGCTGATCTTGTAGCGCCGGCTTCCGTCGGGATCGGCGCCGGCGGGCTCAGCTTTGGCGCGAAGGCCGGAAAGGTCGGAGCCCGACTGCGGTTCGGTCAGGTTCATCGTGCCGGTCCACGCGCCTGAAACCATTTTCGGAAGATAGGTCTTCTTCTGCCGGTCGGTTCCGGCGTGAAGGATCGCCTTGACGGCGCCCGTCGTCAGCGTCGTCCCGATCGCGAAGGCCATTGAGGCGCCGTTAAGCGCATCGACAAGCGCGTTGGCGAGCGTTCCCGGAAGCCCCTGTCCGCCCCATTCCTCTGGGAAGGCGAGCGCGTTCCAACCGCCGTCGACATAGCGCCGATAGGCGTCCTTGAAGCCGGGGCTCGTCCTGACGACGCCGTTTTCAAGCCGCGTTGGGCGCCGGTCGCTTTCCGCGTTCAGCGGCGCGACGATCTCGTCGCAATATTTCGCCGCCTCGGAAAGGATCGCGTCGACCATGTCGGGAGAAAGGTCAGGGTAAGCGCCAGAGCGCATCAGGCCAGGCAATCCCGCCATCTGGTCGAGCGCAAAACGCATGTCGCGGAGCGGGGTCTTATAGGTCATCGGCGCGTCTCCTTAAGGGGTCGCATCGTTATGTCGCGATTGGCGCTCGATTTCGAGCGGGGGCCGCAGCAACGCGAAAAGCCTTGCGGCGCGTCGTTCGACAGCCGCGCCGCCGCGCGCCTATGCCGCTGCGCGGAACGCGAAATTCCCGGGCGGTCGCGCTATAGACGGCGTCATCAAGTGGAACAGGATCATGCGATGACGGCGAAGGAGAGTTCGCGCAGCGCCGCCGTTACGGCGGACGCCGACATCGAAAAGGCGGCGGCGCTGATCCTTGCTGGGGAGCTTGTCGCGATCCCGACCGAGACAGTCTACGGTCTTGCGGCGGACGCGACGAACGACCGGGCGGTCGCGCGCCTTTACGAGGCCAAGGGCCGACCGTCGTTCAATCCCTTGATCGCGCATGTCGAAGGCGTCGGCATGGCGAGGCGCTACGCGGAGTTTTCGCCGCTGGCGGAAAAGTTGGCGGCGGCGTTCTGGCCGGGGCCGCTGACGCTGGTCCTGCCTCGTAAGGCGGATTGCGGCGTCTCGCATCTCGTCAGCGCCGGCCTTGAGACGCTCGCCTTGCGCGCGCCCAAAAGCGCGATCGCGGAAGCGCTCATCAGAAAGGTTGCGCGCCCGCTCGCGGCGCCGAGCGCCAACCGCTCGGGCGCGGTGAGCCCCACGACCGCCGAGCATGTGCGCGAAAGTCTCGGCGAACGCATCGCGCTCATCCTTGACGGCGGTCCTTGTTCGGTCGGCGTTGAATCGACGATCGTCAGGATCGACGGCGCGCGCGCGGCGCTCTTGAGGCCCGGCGGGATCCCAAGGGACGCGATCGAGCGCGTCATCGGCGGCAAGCTCGATGCGGCGACAGGCGCGATCGAGGCGCCCGGCATGATGCAAAGCCACTATGCGACGCGAGCGCCGCTTCGCCTTGACGCGGCCGCGCCGCGCGAGGACGAAGCGTTCATCGCCTTTGGCCCCGCGGGCGACCATGCGCACATGCTGAACCTCAGCGAGACCGGCGATCTCGTCGAGGCGGCCGCCAATCTCTTTGCGCATCTTCGCGCCGCCGACTTCATGGTTTCATCGTCCGGGCTTCGTGGCGTCGCCGTCGCGCCAGTGCCCGATCATGGTCTTGGCGAAGCGATCAACGACCGCCTCAAAAGGGCGGCGGCGCCGCGTTAGCCCCGCGGCTTGCGGAACCGCAGCGTAAACTGATCCGTATGCCCACGGATCGAGGGATCAAAAACCGTGATCGTCCGCGTATCCGCCGGATTGGCCAGAAAGTCGCTCTTGGCCTCGAGCGTGAAGCCCGCGGCTTCCGCCATTTCTACGACGATGGCGCGGTCGATGCGGTGAAGGTCATGGCCGGTCGTTTCGGGCGCGCCGGCGACGGCCGAATGGTCGATGACGACGTAAGCGCCGCCCGGCTTCAGGATGCGGTATATCTCGGCGTAAGATTTCGCCGGATCGCCAAGCGTCACGCCTTCGCTCGGCTTGAAATAGAGCTCATGCGGGCCTTGCACCCAGGTGACAAGGTCGATCGAGGAGTCCGCAGCGTCAAGCGCGTCGAAATTCGACAGCGACTGGCGGACATTAGCGAGGCGATTGCCGGCGAGTCGCGCGTCGATCTGCTCGCCGACAAAGGCGCGAAACCCTTCCGGGTTTTGCATCACGACGGATCCTGTCGGCCCGACGGCGTGGGACAAAAGCTCCGTATACCAGCCGCCGCCGGCCTCGACTTCGAAAACCGACATTGAGGGCGTGATCTGCATGAATTCAAGCGCGGCGGCGGGCTTCCTTCGCTCGTCGTCCGCCCGATCCGCCTCGGGGCGGGCGGGATTGGCGACGACCGATGCGGCGAACTCCGCAAAATCGATGTCCGGCATCGGCGGTTCGGCCTGCTTCTCCTCGATCTTGATCTTGTCGGTCGGGGCCGCCTCCGCGGCGGACGGCTCAGCCGTTTTCGCGCACGCGGCGACGAGCCCGGCGACGGCAAGCACGGCGAAAAGCGAAACTGACGTCTTCATGCCCATAATCCCCTCGGTTCGATCTTTCGCGGCGGATCCCGCTTGCGCTCTCTTAGACTGCGGCGACGATCGCTGAGAAGCGGCGATCGGCCTTCTTGACGCGCTGCGGCCGCTGCGAATGATGCTGAATGCGCAAGCAATCCTCAGGACAAACATGGCCGCTCCCGCAAAAGTGATGGATGAGATCGCGTCGATCGTCGGTCCGAAGGGCGTCATTGGGCGCGCCGAATGGCCGCTTTTCACGCGCGAACTTCGCGGACGCTGGGGCGGCGAGCCGTCGCTCGTCGTCGCGCCGGCCTCGACGGAGGAGACGGCGCGCGTCGTCAAAGCGTGCGTCGCCGCGCGCGTCGCGGTGACGCCGCAGGGCGGCAATACGGGGCTTGTCGGCGGCCAGACGCCTCTCGGCGGCGAAGTCGTCATCGCGATGAAGCGCATGCGGAAAATCCGCGACGCTTCGCCGCTCGACAATTCGCTGACCGTCGACGCAGGCGTCACGCTCGCCGAAGCG
>JACADX010000310.1 GCA_013389125.1 Parvularculaceae bacterium
CATTTGAGTTGCAGCCGCTGCAAATCCCGCTAGCATCCCCCTGTTCAGAGGGCAAGCGCCGCGCATTGCCGCGCTTTTGAGAGGATTGGCTATGGGCATTCTCAAGGAGTTTCAGGAGTTCGCGGTCAAGGGCAACGTGCTCGACATGGCGGTCGGCATCATCATCGGCGGCGCGTTCGGAACGATCGTGAAGTCGCTCGTCGACGACGTCATCATGCCGCCCATCGGACTCCTCCTTGGGGGCGTCGACTTTTCGGACCTCAAAGTGCCGCTCAAGGCCGCGGAAGGCGACGTTCCAGCGGTCGCCATCAACTACGGCGCCTTCATCAACAACGTCATTTCGTTTCTTGTCGTCGCCTGGGCCGTGTTCATGCTTGTCAAGGCGATGAACCAGTTCAAGAAGAAGCAGGAAGCTGCGCCGCCGCCGGCGCCGCCGAAATCCGAAGTGCTGCTCGGCGAAATCCGGGACCTCCTTGCCAAGCGCTGACGCCCGTTTTCGAAACGAAGGCGCGATTTTCGGACGAAAGCGCGCGCAAACGAGAAAGCTTTTCCGCGTTTCCTCACTCGGTTTTCGCAAGACGCAGTCCAGGCGCACGCTTTTTGTCTCACGCCCGTCGGGCGCCGTCGGCGCGTCGCTGTCGGGCGGCGCAATTTCGAACGGCCTCGCCGCGCTCAAAGGCGCTGTGCGACCGGTCGCCTCGGGTGGGGCGCTTTCTATCCGCCTTGTCGCGCGGCGCCTTGGCGCTTTGGGAAAGACCGGCGCCGGCGAAGGATCGAGCCGCTTCCTCGGGCGGCCGCGACGGGGCGGAACGGGCCTGCAAAAGATCTTGCAGACGGTCGAGCCGCAATGCGCTACCGTGCAATGTCCCGGCCGTCCTTTCCTCTTCATCAGCGTCCCTTGTCGCTTCGGCGCGCAGCGCGCCTTTTCATTTCACGTCGAATGTAAGGGGGCGCCGGGGGAGGGGGATAAGTTTTTTCGATTGTCGAGCAAAATCAGGAATGTAGCGTCATAATTAATTTCCGCATTCGCGGAACGCGCGAAACGCGGCAGCGCGAATTCGCGCTATCGGGTCGAAAGCGCCTGAAGCGGCGTGACGCTGAGCCCGCCGGCGCGCATCGCCTCGATCGCCCGGACGGTCGACCGCGCGCCGGTCGCCGTCGTGATGCAGGGGATTTTCTGCGACAGCGCCGTCGTCCGGATCGACCGCGAATCCTTGATCGACTGCTCGCCGTCGGTCGTATTGAAAACCATCTGCACGTCGCCGTTCTTCAACGCGTCGACGATATGCGGACGCCCTTCGAGCACCTTGTTGACGCGCGTCACTTCGAGCCCTTGCGACGTGAAATAGTCGGCGGTCCCGCCGGTCGCCATGATCTCGAAACCCATGTCGATAAGGCGGCGCGCGGCGCCGACCATTAGCGGCTTGTCCGCGTTCTTGACCGAAATGAAGATGCATCCGTCGAGCGGAATCCTGACGCCGACGCCGAGGAGGCTCTTGGCGCGCGCCCGGTCGAAATCGAAATCGACGCCCATCGCCTCGCCGGTCGACCGCATTTCAGGGCCAAGGACGGTGTCGACGCCCGGAAAGCGCGCGAAGGGGATAGTCACTTCCTTTACAGCGACGTGCTTGATGTGGGGGCGGCGCAATTCGAGCTCCGCAATCTTCAGTCCCGCCATCACTTTCGCGCCAAGCCGCGCGACCGGCAGGCCAAGCGTCTTGGCGACGAAGGGAACCGTGCGCGAGGCGCGGGGATTGACCTCGAGTATGTAAATATCCTCGCCTTTGATCGCGTACTGAACATTGACGAGACCGACGACGCCGAGCGCGAGCGCAAGCTGCTTCGTCTGCTCTTCAAGCTCCTTCACGACCGCGTCGGGGAGCGTATAGGGCGGCAATGAGCAGGCGCTGTCGCCCGAATGGACGCCCGCTTCCTCGATGTGCTCCATGACGCCGGCGACGAAGACATCCCTGCCGTCCGCAATCGCGTCGACGTCAACCTCGGTCGCGTTGTCAAGATAGTGGTCGAGAAGGAGCGGCTCCTTCCTGCTGATCTCAATCGCCGCGGTCGCGAGATAGCGCTTTAAGGCGTCTTCATCGCGCACGATCTCCATGGCGCGCCCCCCAAGCACATACGAAGGCCGCGTCACCAAGGGATACCCGGCCATCGCCGCGACCTTGACCGCCTCCTCGCGCGAGGCGGCGGTCGCGTTCGCCGGCTGCTTCAGGCCGAGCTTGGCGACGAGCTTCTGAAAGCGCTCCCGATCCTCCGCGAGATCGATCGCGTCATAGGGCGTGCCGAGAATGGGGACGCCTTCCGCATCGAGCGTCGCTGCGAGCTTCAAGGGCGTCTGGCCGCCATACTGGACGATGACGCCGAGAAGTTTGCCGGCGGCGCGTTCCTTTTCAATGATCGCAAGAACGTCCTCGGCGGTCAGCGGCTCGAAATAGAGACGGTCCGAGGTGTCGAAGTCGGTCGACACCGTCTCCGGATTGCAGTTGACCATGATGCTCTCGACGCCGAGATCTTGAAGCGCGAAAGCGGCGTGGCAGCAGCAATAGTCGAACTCGATCCCCTGGCCGATGCGGTTCGGGCCGCCGCCGAGGATGACGACCTTTCGGCGGTCCGACGGGTTCGCTTCGCATTGCGGCGCCGCGCCAAAGGCGCGCTCGTAGGTCGAATACATGTAGGGCGTCTTCGCCGCGAATTCGGCGGCGCAGGTGTCGATGCGCTTGAAGACCGGCAAGACGCCGCGATCAAGGCGCAGCTTTCGAACCTCCGCCTCGCTCCCGCCGGCGAGCGTCGCGAGGCGCTTGTCGGAAAAGCCCATGGCCTTCAGCGCACGGAGCGCTTCGGCGTCGACGGGTAGGCCGTTTTCCTCAATATTGCGTTCGGCGGCGACGATTCCGTAAATCTGCTCGAGGAACCAGGGATCATATTGGGTGATCGAGCGCACCTGCTCAATCGCCATGCCGTGGCGAAGCGCTTGCGCCGCGACGCGAATGCGATCGGGGGTCGAGGCCGCGAGCGCGGCTCTGATCGCGTTCGCGTCGTCGCCCTTTCCAAGACCCGGCACGACGATCGGGTCGAGGCCTGAAAGCCCGGTCTCGAGCGAGCGGAGCGCTTTCTGCAAGGATTCCTGGAACGAGCGGCCGATCGCCATCGCTTCGCCGACGGATTTCATCGCCGTCGTCAGATAGGGCTCCGACCCTGGGAACTTTTCGAAGGCGAAGCGCGGGATTTTCGTGACGACATAGTCAATCGTCGGCTCGAATGCGGCGGGCGTCGCGCCCGTGATGTCGTTCTCAAGCTCGTCGAGCGTGTAGCCGACGGCGAGTTTCGCGGCGACGCGCGCGATCGGAAAGCCGGTCGCTTTCGAGGCGAGCGCCGAGGAGCGCGAGACGCGCGGGTTCATCTCGATGACGACAAGGCGCCCGGTGTCCGGATTGACCGCGAACTGCACGTTCGATCCGCCGGTCTCGACGCCGATCTCGCGCATCACCGCGATCGACGCGTTGCGCATCACCTGGAATTCCTTGTCGGTCAAGGTCAGCGCCGGCGCGACCGTGATCGAATCGCCAGTGTGAATTCCCATCGGATCGACGTTCTCGATCGAGCAGACGATGATACAGTTGTCCGCCTTGTCGCGGACGACTTCCATCTCGAATTCCTTCCAGCCGAGAAGGCTTTCGTCGATCAGCACCTGGCCGACGGGCGAGGCTTCTATCCCGCTCCGGACGATCTGCTCGAATTCTTCGCGATTGTAGGCGATGCCCCCGCCCGTGCCGCCGAGCGTGTAGGCGGGTCGGATGATCGCTGGAAGGCCGATCCTGTCGAGCGCGGCGAGCGCTTCGGCGACGCCGGCCGTACGGTCATACCCTTCGATCTTTCCATCTTTGAGGATCGCGGGCGACGACGCGATGACGGAGCGCGGCGAGGAGAGGCCGATCCGATCCATCGCCTGCCGGAATTTCTCGCGATCCTCGGCCTTCTCGATGACGTCCGCCTTGGCGCCGATCATCTCGACGCCGTATTTTGAAAGAACGCCCATCCGCTCAAGGTCGAGTGCGCAGTTAAGCGCCGTCTGTCCGCCCATCGTCGGGAGCAGCACGTCGGGATGCTCGCGCTCGATGATCCGCTCGACGAATTCCGGCGTGATCGGCTCGACATAGGTCGCGTCGGCGAGCTCCGGGTCGGTCATGATCGTCGCCGGGTTCGAATTGACGAGGATGACGCGGTAGCCTTCCTCTTTCAGCGCCTTGACCGCCTGCACGCCCGAATAGTCAAACTCACAGGCCTGCCCGATGACGATCGGCCCCGCGCCGATGATGAGGACGGACTTGATGTCGGTGCGTTTTGGCATTTCAACTCGCGCGCAGGCGCGTCGCGGGCCGCCATCATGGCGCCCGGGCGCGTCGGTCAACTTTTCGGTTAAGCGGGTCTCATAGGGGAAGGCGGCGGCGAGGGGAAGGGACATTTTCCGGGCGGCCGCAGATCGGCTTTCAGCGGCCGCGAGGCGCGCGGATTCTCCGTCGAAAACCGGGCAGGACGGCGCGAATCAGCCGCTGGCGGTCAGCCCTTCTGCACGACGGCGCATTCCCAGCCGTCATGGTCCCAGCCGCGCGTCGCGAACGACGCCTCGAGCCCCGTCGTCGCCGCGTCGAAGTCGTCCGGCGCAACGGTCCGATGATGCTCGAAAACGACGCCGTTTTCGTTGGCGGCGTCCGAGACCTCAAAGCCGCGCGTCTCCAGCGTCTCGACGAGGTCGCGGCCCGTCGACATGTCGGCGCCCTTCGTCGGATAGGCGTCGTGCACGACATGGCGGACGGCGGCGCCGTCGTCGCCCATGGCGGCGAGCTGGGCGCGGACGGCGTTGTTCGCCTCGCACGAGCCCATCGCGGGCCGGACCTTCTTTTTGAACAGCGTAAAGACCATCGTTTCCTCCCCGGGTGACGCCATGATCGTGCTGAAAGACC
>JACADX010000403.1 GCA_013389125.1 Parvularculaceae bacterium
CGAGAAACGCGCGGAGTTTCGCATTATTGTGATGCGCAAAGCTCTGATGCGCGCCCCAGGGATCGGGAACCGAGGACAGCGGCATCTGGAGATGGCGCGCGAGGAGTTCCTGGTTCGGCAGATGCGGCGGGACCTTCCGCATGCCGTCCATGTCGTCTGAGAATGAAATCAGTCGCGACTTGCGGCCGGTCATCAATTCGAAAGCGCGCCGGACCATCGTCGTGCGCGCGCCCTCGCCGAAGGTTCCGATATGCGGCGGGCCGGACGGACCGTAGCCTGTTTCGAAAACGACGACGCCGTCATGGCCGATCCGCTGCAGCCGCTCGGCGAGCTTTCGCGCCTCCTCGAACGGCCAGGCCTTGGCGGCGGCGATGTCGTCGGCGGTGAAGGTGCGGACTGTCATTGTCTCGAGTTTTGTCGGCGCGGCCGCGTCCCTCTAACCTCTTTTCGCGCCGAGGGGAAATCCGCCCCGACTCTCGCCATGCGCGGTTGCGACGGCGAGGAGGCGCCGCTAGGCTTCCGCCGCGACCGCTGATCGAAGAGGACAGAATTCATGGCTGACGCCGCGCCCCGCCTCACGCCGCAAGAAGCGGTGATATACCTTATGGTGATGGCGTCCGCTTCGGACGGGCGGATGTCCGAAAGGGAACTGCGCTCGATCGGCCGCGTCGTGCGCTCGTTCGCGCTTTTTTCCGGCGCCGATGAGCAAGGCCTCGTCGACACGGCGGAAGCGTGCGGCAAGCTGATGTCGTCGGAAGGCGGCCTTCACAAGGTGCTTACCGCCGCGGCGGCCTCGCTTCCGTCGCACCTTGGCGAGACCGCCTATGCGGCGGTCATCGACGTCATTGCGGCCGACGGGGGCCTTGAAATGACGGAAATTCGCGTGCTTGAACTCATTCGCAACGCGCTGAAGGTGAGCGACGAAGGGGCGGCTGCGATCGAGCATTCGGCGCGGGCGCGGCACATGACAGTCGAAGCGGTCTAGCCGCGCCGGCGTTTGCGGATCAATGGAAAATGTCCAGTCGCCGCCTGATCGGCGCGTGCGATGCGACCCGCCGGCGCTGCGCACGCCTGCGCCCGTTCGGTCAGTGTACGGCTGAACGGAGCGGCGCCGATCGTCTCCCTGCTTGAGCGGGGACCCTGCCCAGGCCGACTGGTGCCGCTTGCGTGACTCGAACACGCGACCCCATCATTACGAATGATGTGCTCTACCAGCTGAGCTAAAGCGGCGCTCCCGGTCGGGAGGGGGGTTCTTAGCCCCTCGTCACCGCCGCCGCAACAATCCGAGCGAGAATTTTCAGGCGCGCAAGGTCCCGCCCGTCAGCTTTTCGACGGCCGTGACGATCGCCTTTGAAACGCCGTCGATTTCCTCGTCGGTCAAGGTCTTGTCGCGCGGCTGGAGCGTAACTTCGACCGCCATCGACTTCCGCCCCTCGGGGACGCCCTTGCCCTGATAGACGTCGAAGAGGCCGACATCGGCGATGAGCTTCTTCTCGGCGCTTCGAACGGCTTTCAGAAGCGCCTCCGCCGTCACCTTGTCGTCGACGACGAAGGCGAAGTCGCGGCGGACGGGAAGAAGCTCCGGCGCGTCCAGCGCCGGCTTTGTCTTTGTCGCTTTCGGCTTTGAAGCGGGAATCGAGTCGAGGAAAGCTTCAAACGCGATGACCGGCCCGTCGACATCCATGGCCTTGAGGACCCGCGGATGGATTTCGCCGAAATGGGCGAGAGCGAGCTTCGGCCCGAGGCGCAGGACGCCCGAGCGACCCGGATGATACCAGGGCGGCGCGTCGGCGGTCGCCTGAAGCTGATCGACTTTCGCGCCCGCCGCTTCGAGGGCGGCGACGGCGTCGGCCTTTGCGGTGAAGGCGTCCGCCGCGCGTTCGGCCTTCGCCCAATGGCGGCGCGGATGCGACAGGCGCGCGCCGCCGGCGACCGTCTGCTGGCCGTCGGGCCGGTCAGAGGCGTAGGTCGGCGCGACCTCAAACAGCGCAAGATCATCGCGGCCTCGGTCGGCGTTCCGTCGCAGCGCCGCGACCAGATTGGGCAGCATCGACGGGCGCATTGCTCCGAGGTCTGATGAAATCGGGTTTGCGAGAAGGAGCCCTTGCGCCGCGAGCCAGTTGGGGCCGTCGCAGAAAAGCGCCGCATGACGCTCGTCGGCGAACGACCAGGTGACGCACTCAAGCAGACCGCGCGCGGCGAGCGCGCGCCGCGCCGCCATGCGTCGCGTTTGCGCCGGCGTCAGCTTCGGCATTTCAACTGCGGCGCGCGCCGGCAGGACCGCGGCGGGGAGCGCCGCCAAGCCGACGATGCGCGCGATCTCTTCGACGAGATCGGCCTTGCCTTCGACGTCGGGGCGCCAGGAGGGAACATCGACGAGCCAGGGGTCGGCCCTCGACACCTTGAAACCGAGCGCCGAGAGGATCGCTTCCGACTTCTGCGGGTCGACGTCGATCCCGGTGAGACGTTTCACTTCCGAGGGCGGGAAGGCGATCGTCCTTCGCGCATCGGGCTTCTCGCCGGCGACGAGGATGTCGCTCGGCGTTCCGCCGCAAATGTCGATGATGACGCGGGTCGCCGCTTCAAGGCCGGGCGCGACGAAGTCGGGATCGACGCCGCGTTCGAAGCGGTGGCGCGCGTCGGAATGGATGCCGAGCCTGCGGCCGGTCTTCGCGGTGCGCAGCGGATCAAAATAGGCGCACTCGAGGAAGACGTTGACGGTTTTCTCCGTGCACCCCGTCGCCTCGCCGCCGATGATCCCGCCAAGCCCCAAGACGCCGTTGTCATCGGCAATGACGGTCATCGCCTCGTCGACCGCGTATGTCTTGTTGTCGAGCGCCACAAAGCTTTCGCCCCGCGCGCCGAGGCGCGCGCGAATTTCGCCCTTGAGCTTGTCCGCGTCGTAAACGTGAAGCGGGCGCGCGCGGTCATAGGTCAGAAGGTTCGTCACGTCGACGAGCGCCGAAATCGGACGAAGGCCGATCGCGCGCAACCGATCGGCGAGCCATTTGGGGCTCGGCCCGTTCTTGACCCCGCGAATATAGCGCCCCGCGAACATCGGGCAGGCGTTTTCGGCGCCCTTCGGGAAATGAAGGCCGATTTTCTGCGGACAGGGGAATTCGCCCCTGACCGGCGCCGGCGCCTTCGTGACGAGCCGCCCGAGCCCCGCCGCCGCAAGATCGCGCGCGACGCCGGCGACCGCGTTCGTATCCGGACGATTGGGAGTCGCTTCAAATTCGATCACGGGGTCGTAGGCGCCGAGCCACGCGGCGACCCCGTCGCCGACTTTCGCTTCCGTCGGCGCCTCGATGATGCCGTCATGATCCTCGCCGAGCATCAACTCGCGCGCCGAACACATCATGCCGAGGCTCTCAACGCCGCGGATTTTCGCTTTCGTCAGCGTGAGGTCGACGCCCGGCACGTAGGCGCCGACCGGCGCATAGGCGACCTTGAGGCCCTTCCTCGCATTCGGCGCGCCGCAGACGATCTGCAAGACGCCGTCCCTCGTCGCGACCTTGCAGACTTTCAGCTTGTCCGCTTCCGGGTGCTTTTCGGCTTCGATGACTTCGCCGATCGTGAACGCCTTAAGGCGCTCGGCGGGATCGTCGACATGCTCGACCTCGAGCCCGACCGCGATCATCGTCTCGACGATGTCGGCGAGCGAGGCGCTCGTCTCAAGGTGCTCTTTGAGCCAGGAAAGCGTGAATTTCATGGGTTTTTCTTCAAAGAGACTTGACGACGCGCGCCAGCGCCGCCCTGACGGTTTTCGCCGCCTCGTCGAGCGCCGGGTTCCCGACGCGGCCAAGCGACGCGACCGGGTCGACCGCGGCGACTTCAACGCCGTTTTCCGTCTGCTGAACGATGACGTTGCAGGGAAGCATGACGCCGATCTTGTCCTCGACCGACAGGGCGCCGTGCGCGAGCTTCGGATTGCAGGCGCCGAGAATGCGATAAGGCCGAAAGTCGACGTCGATCTTCTTCTTGAACGTCGCGGAAACGTCGATGTCGGTGAGGACGCCGAAACCCTCGCGCTTCAGCGCCTCCGTCACCCGCGCGACGACGTCGTCGAACGCGCCGGAAACCGCCTTTGCGATATAGTAGCTCATGGCGCCGCGTCGTCTCCGCATGCGGTCAGGCCGTCCGTCACCGAGTCGTTCGCCTCGTTGACGATTGACAACGTATAATCGGGGCGCCGGACGAACTTGAACGCGTCTTCGACGCGGTCGTCGTCGCCTTCGACCGAGCAATGCGCGATCGCGCGGACGCCGTTCCGCAGCAGTTCGAGCCGCTCGATTTCGCAGTGCATTTCATGGAGATGAAACGCCCCGGCCTCGATGCGCCATTCCTGGGCGTAATCCCCGCAGGCGCCCGCCGGCGCCCAGACGCCCGTCATCTCGATCCAGGCGGAAGCGGGATCGCCATCGATCGGCTGCGCCGCCGCATCGAGCGGCGCAGACGCCGCGCCGCCGGACGGCGCGGTTTCGCGCGCCGCCGGTTCGACCGGCGCGGTCGCCGCTTCCTCGTGTTTCGCGCAGGCGCAGAGCGCCCCGAACGCCGTCGCAAACATCATCATCCGTGGCATGAGAGCGCGCCCTTTATCTGCTGAGGCCGGTCGCCAAATTCGGGATGTCGAGCGGGTCGAAGCCGTAATGCTCAAGCCAGCGCGCATCCGCCGCGAAGAAATCGCGGAGGTCCGGAATGCCGTATTTCAGCATGGCGAGGCGATCGATGCCCATGCCGAAAGCAAAGCCCTGATACTCATCAGGGTCGAGCCCGCAATTCCGGAGGACGTTCGTGTGCACCATCCCGGAGCCCAGAATCTCCATCCATGCCTCGCCCTGGCCGATGCGGATCTCGTTCCCGACCCGCTCATAGCCGATATCCATTTCGGCGGACGGCTCCGTGAATGGAAAGAAATGCGGCCTGAAGCGCGTCCTGACGCTGTCGACTTCGAAGAAGGCTTTGCAGAAGGCTTCGAGCGTGCCCTTGAGATGCCCCATATGGGTCTCGCGGTCGATGACGAGCCCCTCAACCTGATGGAACATCGGGGTGTGGGTCTGATCGCTATCGCAGCGGAACGTCCGCCCCGGGATGATGATGCGGATCGGCGGCTTCTTCGTCATCATGGCGCGGATCTGCACCGGCGAGGTGTGGGTGCGAAGGAGCATGCGTGAGCCGTCCGCCCTCGGGCGGAAGAAGAACGTGTCGTGCATCTCGCGCGCCGGATGATCGGGCGGGAAATTCAAGGCCGTGAAGTTGTGAAAGTCGTCCTCGATGTCGGGCCCTTCGGCGACGTCAAATCCCATCGCCGAAAAAATCGCGACGATCTCCTCCGAGACCTGCGTCACCGGATGGATGCGGCCCTTGGGCGACGGCGCGACGGGAAGCGTCACATCGACCTTTTCGGTCGCGAGGCGCCGGTCAAGCTCCGCATCCTCAAGCCGTTGCTTCTTGGCGTCGATCGCCGCCGCGATCTTGTCCTTGAGGAGGTTGAGCGCCGCGCCCGCGGCTTTGCGCTCCTCAGGGCTCATCTTTCCGAGTTCTTTCATTCGCTCGGAGATGACGCCCTTCTTGCCGAGCGAAGCGACCCGAACGTCTTCGAGCGCGGCGATGTCGCCGGCGGCGGCGATCCTCTGCAGCGTCTCTGACTCAATCTTTTCGATATCGGACATCGCGTCCGGCCTCCAATTCAAACGAAAAAGCGTCACCTTCTAGGGTGACGCTTTTCCGAAATTCATCCGTTCACGTCACCCGGTCCGGCCATCGCGTTCGACGGGCGACGGAAAAGGCTTACGCAGCAAGCGCCGCCTTGGCTTTTTCCATCAGGGCCTTGAACGCCTCGGGCTCTTTCACCGCGAGATCGGCGAGGACCTTGCGGTCGACGGCGATCCCCGCTTTTGAGAGCCCGTCGATAAATCGGGCGTAGGTCATGCCTTCGGCGCGGACGCCGGCGTTGATGCGCTGGATCCAGAGCGAGCGGAAATTGCGCTTCTTCGCGCGGCGGTCCCGATAGGCGTACTGGCTGGCCTTCTCGACCGCCTGGCGCGCCGTCTTGATCGCGTTCTTGCGGCGGCCGAAATAGCCTTTCGCCGCCTTGATGACCTTCTTGTGCTTGGCGTGGGACGTGACGCCCCGTTTGACGCGTGACATTCGAGGGCGCTCCTAGCGGTTATACGGCATGTATTTCTTGACGATCTTCGCATCCGCGTCCGAGAGGCAGCCGGTTCCGCGCTGCTGACGGATGTATTTGGCGTTATGCGAGATGAGGCGGTGCCGCTTGCCGGCGACGCCGGCCTTGACCTTGCCGGAGGCTGTCATCTTGAAGCGCTTTTTGGCGCCCGATTTGGTCTTCAATTTGGGCATTTTGCGGTTCCTGAAATGACCTACAATCCGTCGGAAAGCGGGCGCGCGTTATAGACCGCCAAGGCATGCCTTAAGGCCCGGCGGTCCGATGGAAGCGGCGGGTTATAGCGAAGAAGGGGCCTGAAGCAAGACCTCAAAGCCGCGTCGCTTCAGGGCGCATCATGGAAGATGACGCCAAGCGTCATCCGGCGGCCGCGCCGGACGGTTGAGACCCCATGGCGCATCGCCGCCCGATAGACCCCTTTCGCGCCATTGACCGGCCGCTCATTCACCGCAAACGCGACCGCGTCGCCTTTGCGGAGGGGGACGACATGGACCCTCGACTGCATCCGGGGCCGCTGTTCGGCGAGGACGAACTCCCCGCCCTCGAAGTCCTTCCCGGGTTCCGACAGCAAGATCGCGACCTGAATCGGAAATATCTCATCGCCGTAAAGGTCGCGATGGAGCCGGTTGAAATCGCCAGGACCATAGGAAAGGAGCAAGGGCGTCGGCTTTGTCTGGCCGGCGGCGGCGCAGTGAGCGCGATAGGTTTCATGGTCGGCGGGAAAGCGGTCCTCGCGGCCAAGTCCTCTTCCCCATATCGACGCCAGGGGTTCAAGCCTTCGATAGAGCTCCCGCCGCAAGGCTTCGACGGTCTCGGGCAACGGGTCGGCGAAATATTTGTATTCGCCCATGCCGAAGCCGTGTCGGCCCATGACGACCGTTGATCGAAAGGAAGCCGCCTCGCTGAAGGAACGGGCGAGCCCTGCGCATTCTTCGTCGGTGAGGAGCCGGCCAAGCGGCGCAAACCCGTCGGCGTCGAGGGCTTGGATCGTCCGTTCCCAGTCGACTGCCGATACCCGATCGGGAATCGGTCCGGCGGCGAGCCGATCGGGCCTGCATCGCTTGCAGGCGCGCATCCCGGCCCTTTCGGCTTCTGCGCGCGTGCGCACGAAAAAGACATTCTCGCGCCGCGGGCGCCCGGCGCAGGACGGGCGGCAATAAACCTTCGTCGTCCGCACGCAGCAGTAGAATTCGCCGTCCGCCGATGCGTCGCGCGCGGCGACAGCGGCCCACCGGACGTCATCCGTTTCAACAAGATCGAACATCGCTAAGGCCCTTGAAAACCTGCAGGGCATCATAGGCGGGTCTTCGGGCGGCGCCTCCCGATTCCTGCGGTCGCGGCGAAACGAGATCTTGTTGCGCCCGGCCGGCGAACACATTTTCGCGCCTGACATGGGCAAGGCGCGCCGGATTGGGCTAGGCTCAATCCCAAGAACGCCGGTCAGTCCGAAAATCGGCGCAACGGGAGGGTTCAGCGTCAATGGCGTTTCTAGTTGCGGTCGCCGCTCTCGTGCTGGCGGCGTTCGCGGCGCCGGCGTCAGCCGCCGCGCCGATCGCCGAAATTCCCTACCGGATCGACTATGACGGCGCGATCACCGTCGAGGCGACGATCGACGGCCGCGGTCCCTACGACTTCATCGTCGACACCGGCGCGACCTTGTCGCTCGCATTCCAGAACCTTGCGGCGCGCGAGAGTTTCGCGCCGACCGGCGGCCCGCCGCGGCGCGTCCTCGGCATCGGCGGATCGGCGCTGCTTGACACCTATCGCATCGGCGACATCGCCGTCGGGGCGGCGAGCCTTGATGATCACATCGGCGTCATCATCCCCGACTGGGCGGCGCCGCGACGATCGCCGGCGGGCGTCATCGGCCTCGATTTTCTCCGCCGCTACGCCGTCGTCTTTAACATCCGCTCGCGGACGATGACGCTCTACCCGCACGGCGAGATACCGAAAGACAGGATCGACGGCTGGCGGCCGATCAAGCTCCGGGCCAACACCTATGCGGCTGCGTCCGGCGCGCTCTATTCGACGAAAGGCCTCATCAATCGCTCGCCGACGACATTCCTCATCGACATCGGTTCGGGAACGACGCTCATCAACTATCGGGCCGCCGAGGCGATGTTTTCGAGCGTCGTCAGCCGCGATCTCGGCGAAGGGTTCACGACCGGCAGCCGCTTGAGAGACATTTTCGACGATCGAACGCGCGTGAGAACGGCGCTCATCAACCGCATTCAAGTCGGTCGCGTCAGCTGGCGGCGCGTCGGCGTCATCGTGCATGACGCGCCGATTTTCGACGAGATCGGCGTGCAGCGTCTGCCGTTCGCGCTGCTCGGCGCCGATCTCATCATGGGCGGCGATTTCGCGCTCGATTTCGGCGAACTCCGACTTTATCTCGCCAAGCGGCGCGCCTAGCCCGCGGCCGGCGCCCGATAATACGGCTCGACGACGCCGTTGATCCTGATGGTCAAGGGATTGCCCTTGCGGTCCATGGTCTTGCCGACCGCGACGCGGATCCACCCCTCCGACACGCAATATTCCTCGACATTCGTCCTTTCTTCGCCGTTAAAGCGGATGCCGACGTCGCGCTGCAGCGACGCCTGGTCGAAATAGGGACTCTTCGGATTGACGCTGAGGCGGTCCGGCGGACTGTCGGTCATGGCGAATCTCTCGGCTCGATCTCGCCCGCACAGTCTCAAAATCCGCGCGCCCGTCAAGGGCGGTTGAATGCGGCGCTGAAGTCCTGCAGCATCGCCGAAAACGGGAGGCTGTCGCATGAGGTTCCTTCTGATCGCCGCCGCGACCGCGGCCGCCTCGCCCGCCGCCCCCGCCGCCGACATCGCGATACTTCACGCCGGAACGCTGCTCGCGGTTCCCGGCTCTGCGCCGCGCAAGGCGCAGACCGTCGTCGTCCGCGACGGCAGGATCGCAAGCATCGTTGAAGGCTATGTGGAGGGCGCCGAGGCGGGCGTTGCGGCGGGCGACGCGGTGCGCGTCTATGATCTCAAAGAGCGATTTGTCCTGCCGGGCCTCATCGACAGCCACGTCCACATCACCGGCGAGAACAATCCGCGCCAGCGGCTCGAGACCGTCGAGATGTCGGACGCGGACGATGCGATCGCGGCCGCCGGCTTCGCGAATAAGACCTTGATGGCGGGCTTTACGACCGTCCGCGACGTCGGCGCGGGATCGGGCGATGCGGTCTTCGCGCTGCGCGACGGAATCGCGCGCGGCGACGTCGTCGGGCCGCGCATCTTCGCCTCGGGCGCGACCGTTTCCGTCACCGGCGGACATGGCGACGGAACGCAAGGCTATCGCGACGACGTCGCGGACTTGCTGCGCTCGCGCGCCGTGTGCGATGGGCCGGACGATTGCCGCAGGGCCGTTCGCGAACAGGTGCGCCGCGGCGCGGACCATATCAAGCTGACGGCGACCGGCGGCGTCTTGTCGAACACGGCGGCCGGGCTCGAGCAGCAGTTCTTCGACGACGAGCTCGCCGCGATCGTCGACGCCGGACACAAAATGGGCCGCAAGGTGACGGCGCACGCGCATGGCGTCGGCGGGATCAACGCGGCTCTCAGGGCCGGCGTCGACTCGATCGAACACGGCACCTATCTCGATGCGGAATCGATCAAGCTCTTCCGGAAGACGGGGGCCTACCTCGTTCCGACCCTTCTTGCCGGCGCGACGGTCGTCGACATGGCGAAGGATCCGAACTCCCACCTCCTCC
>JACADX010000249.1 GCA_013389125.1 Parvularculaceae bacterium
CGTCTCGGGCGCTATTTTAAAATCGATTGAATGGCGGCGACCGCCGCGCCGCCGACGCCGCGCCCGCGAGCGGGCCCTTCATCGCCGCCGGTCGCGCGCCGATGGTCGCGCCCCTTGTCATGGGCGTGATCATGGGCGCGATCATGGGCGTGAAGACGGGTCACCTTCGCGTCCTCAGGCGCCGGTTCGCGTTCCGGCGCATCGTCGGGGCAGGAGCAGCCGCTTTCGATCTGGATCGTCGAGTCGCCGATGCCGTAGCGCTCTTCAAGCCGCTTCTTGAGCGCGTGAAGCGCGTCGGCGGCGGGGGCCCCGTCGCGGATGCGCGCATGCATCGTCAGGCGAAGCTGGTCCGGCGTCAGCTGCGAGATCTTGACGCTGTGGATATCCTCGATGAGCGGGCTCGCAACGGCGAGATCGCTCGTCAAGGCCGCGACGTCGAAGTTTTTCGGCGCGCCTTCAAGAAGGATGTGCGTCGTCTCCGTCAGGAGCTTCACCGCCGATCGTCCGATCAGAACGGCGACAAGCAAGGAAAGGAGCGGGTCGATGCGGGTCCAGCCGGTCTGCCAGATGACGATCGCGGCGACGACGGCTGCGATCGATCCGAGAAGATCGCTCGCCACATGCAGCATCGCGCTCTTGATGTTGATGTTGCGATCGCCGGCGCGATGCAGGAGCCGGAACGCGACGCCGTTGGCGAAAAGGCCGAGCGCGGCGATCGCCAGCATCGGCGCCCAATCGACTTCGATCGGATTGATGGACCGCCGGACCGCTTCATAAACGATCCATGCCATCAGGACGATCAGCGCAATTCCGTTCAGGAATGCGGCGATTACCTGCATGCGGCGATAGCCGAAATGCAGCTTCGCATTTGCGGGCCGCGCCGAGATCCAATGCGCGCTGAGCGCCAATGTCAGCGCCAGCGCATCGGTCATCATGTGCGTGGCGTCGGCGAGGAGCGCGAGCGATCCGGACCAAAGCCCTCCAATGACCTCGACCACCATGAAAACGGCGACAACGATCAGCGCGGCGAGGAGGCGTCCCCCGTCCGACTTGTGCTGCGCATGCCGGGCCGATTGAAGCCCGTCATGCGAATGGTCGTGGCCGCAATCGCTCATGCCCTGCCGATCTGACGGAACGCGAGGAAATTCAATGCACAACGCCGCGCGCTACATAAGCCATCGCGACGCTCTGCGGCAAGGCGATTATGCCCCGTCATGAATATTTGATGTGGATTGCCGGCAACAAGGCTCCGGTATGTTAATGCGCGGCGGTGACGTGATAACATTAGCCTTGCTAGAAGGATTGACCGGCCGTTGGGGGAGCCGCATCGATTGCGCGGCGCGCCCGGTCGAACCGGTCCGCCGGCGAAGCCGGAAGCGTTATCGTTGCGTCCGACGGGAAGGGGCGGCGCCTTGTTTGAAATTGCGGGAATACCACCGGGCGTCCTGGCGAGCATCGCTGCGGCGCTCGTCAGCACGGTGGGCCTCCTCTCGATGGCGGCGCTCGGCGACTGGGGAAAGCGCAACGCCGCCTACTTTTCCGCCTTTGCGATCGGCGTCCTCCTTGTCGCGGTTCTCTTTCACCTGACGCCTGAGTCGCTCAGTTATTCACGGGACGCCTGGCGCTGGATGCTCGGCGGCTTCCTCGGCATGTTGATTCTCGGATTCGGCCTGAGGCTCTTGTCGCAAAACAGCCGCAACGGGCATGGGATCGCCATCGGCTACGCGTCGGTCATCGCGCTCGGCTTTCATTCATTCGTAGACGGACTGATCTACGAGGCGACCTACACCGCCGAGGCGTTCACCGGTTCGCTCGCGACCGCGGGGCTCCTCCTCCACGAATTTCCCGAAGGCGTCATCGCCTATTTCCTCGCCCGCGACGCCGGTCTTGACCGCGTGCGGTCGATCGCCTGGGCGTTCATCGCCGCGTCGCTGACGACCGTCGCCGGGGCCGTCGTCGCAACCGGCTTCGTCGGCGACGAAAACAGCGTGCCGATCGGACAGATGCTCGGGCTCGCCGCCGGCGGACTCGCCTACATCATGGCGTTTCACCTCGGGCCGCACGCGAGTCTGACGCCGAACAAGCGCGGCTATTCTGTCGCCGCTGTCGGTGTCGTCGTCGCGATTACGGCGGTCGTGCTCCGCCACTGGCGGCCCTAAAGGCCTCTACTTCTGGCGGCAGCCTGCGATGCCGGCCGCAGGAATGACGCTCCGCCAGCCGTTTTCGGCCTCGATGGTGAGAAGTCCGCGCTCGAGATAGGCGCCGCCGTCAAAGCCGAGGCCAAAGCGGACCTTGACCGTCGCGGTGAGGCCGCCGGCGACAAACCGCTGTTCCTCCGCGACGCCGTAGCCCGACGCGCCAGTCGCTTCGGTCATCGCGAATTTCACGAGCTTGCCGCCGATCACGATTTCGGCGGCCTCGTCAGCGGGGTAGCGGAAGATCGGCGTCGGCTGATCGGCTTCAAGGGTCCAAAGCACCATTCCGCATTCGCCTTTTGGAATCGTCGACTCCGCGAGCGCGCCGACGACAAGATCGCCGCCGGCGCCCGAGGGCGCGGCGCCCGACGGGGCGGCCTTCTCGGCGGACGAGGATGCGCAGCCGAAC
>JACADX010000404.1 GCA_013389125.1 Parvularculaceae bacterium
CCTTCAATGCGCGCCGGCCCCCGGTTTCAGCAAGCGGGATCAGTTCCCGCAGGAAAGGCAGCGCGCGTAGAGCGCCTTCGGATCATTGAATTCGTCAATGAGGGCGAGCTCTTTTTCGACTGTCGAAATCGCCTTGCGCACAATCGACCTTGACGCCTCGGCGCCGGAACGATCGACGCCGAATGCGCTCATGAGCCTGACGGCTGTCTGGCCGAAAAAGACTTCGAGCGGCGAGATTGTTTCGCGGAAATTGACGCGATCGTATTCCGTGAGGTTTGCGCGCTTCGCCGCCGCTTCGACCGCATCGTCGATGTCGCCGAGGTGATCGACAAGCTTCAGCTCCTGCGCGCGTTCGCCGATCCACACGCGTCCCTGTCCGATCGTGTCGACATAGGCGGGGTCGAGCTTTCGGCCTTCGGCGACGACATCAAGAAAGTCGCGATAGCCGTCTTCGACGCTTTGCTGGAATATATCCGCGACGTTTTCTTCGAGCGGACCGGCGCCGGCGGCGTAGATCGACGCGAGCGACGTCGTGCCGACGCCGTCGACATTAAGGCCCCAATATTGCGCCGCCTTCTCGAATGTCGGGAAGAACGCAAAAATGCCGATCGATCCGGTCACCGTCGTCGGCGCGGCCCAGATTTCATCGCCAGGCGCTGCGATCCAGTAGCCGCCGGACGCCGCCAGCGATCCCATCGACACCACGACCGGCTTGCCGGCTTCTTTAAGCGCGAGGACGCCGTCGCGGATGACCTCCGACGCGAAAGCCGAGCCGCCGGGACTGTCGATGCGAAGAACAACCGCCTTCACTTCGTCGTCCTTGAGCGCTTGTTTCAGATAATCGGCGATGGTGTCGCCGCCGGCGGCGACGCCCGGGGCCGCCTCGCCGTCGACGATCGTGCCCGCCGCGGTGATAATCGCGACATCGGGATTGGAACCGTCTTTCTCCGGCCCAATCGCCATCAGATAGTCCGCCAGCTCGACATTCTTGAAGCTTTCGCCGTCGTCATTCTCGCCGAAGGCCGCCTTCATCGCGTCAAGCTGTTCCGGCCGCGAACTCAAATGATCGACCAGCTTGTGCTTCAACGCCGCACTGGCGAAATCGCCGTTCGACTCGCGAAGAATCGCGTTGAGATCGTTGGCGAAGCGGTCGATCGACCCGGCTGGAAGTCCGCGCGCTTTCTCGACCGCCGCCTTGTAGCTCGTCCACATGCTGCCGAGGAAGGCAAGGTTCGCCTCTTTCGCCTCCGGCGACATGTCGTCCCGCAGGAAGGGCTCGACCGCCGCCTTGAACGTGCCGACGCGAAACACGTGCGGCGTGATCAGGAGCTTGTCGAGGAAGGTCTTCATGAAGGCGTCGTAAGCCGCGTATCCGACGAAAACGAGCGATCCCTTGTCGTGAAGATAAATTTCATCCGCATGCGACGCGATGAGGTACTGCTCCTGGGAGTAATAGTCGCCGACGGCGAAGACTTTCTTGCCCGAGGCTTTGAACTCGTCGATCGCGCTGGCGACATAGTGGGCCTTTGAAGCGCTGATCGTCGGGATGTAAAGCTGCGTCAGATCGAGAACGATCCCCTTGATGCGTTCGTCCGTCGCGGCGTTCCGAACGGCGCGGACAACCTCGCGAACCTCGATCTGTTGCGGCTCGTTGGAGCCGTAAGCCCGTTCGATCGCATGCGTGAAGGGGTCTTGAACTTCGGCTTCCTCGACGAGGACGCCATTGGGATTGATGAGGAGCGCGGCGTCCTTCGGCACATGCGCGCCGACCGGCTTGCCGCCGCCCACTCCATTTCCGATGGCGATGAAAACGCCGACGAAAAGCAGCAGCATCGCCAGACCGACAATTCCCTGCAGGATGAGCAGGATGCCGATTACGAGCTTGCCGAAACCCTTGATGAAACCCCAAACGCCGAACTTGCTGTCGTCCTCAGACACCACGCCAATCCCTTGATTGCGACGGCGCAACGCCGCCAATTTCGCCGCCGGCGAACCGGTCCGTCCTTATGTCATGCCCCTCTTAACGCCGCGATAACCACGATTTTAGAATCCGGCCTGCGGCGGCTTCGAGCGCATATGGTAATGAACTTGGCGTTTCGCGCGCAAGGGGCAAGAGGCGTGCGCCAACCTGAGGCTCCGCCTCGGCGAACAGTTGCCAGCGCGCCGCAAAAGCGTGCTATCTGAACGGGTTAGGCGCTGTCGCTCATCGGGCGTCAGCGCTCGTCCCAGCCGTGGAAACATCATGACCGAAAGCGACTTGCTGAAAGAATTCGATGCGGCCGCCGCGCGCTTCAAGGCGGCGAAGGAAAGTCTTGGGCGGGTCGTTTTCGGACAGGACGAAGTGATCGAGCTGACCCTCGCGACGCTCGCGGCCGGCGGTCACGCTCTCCTTGTCGGGGCGCCAGGACTCGCCAAGACGCTCCTCGTCACGTCGACGGCGACCCTGCTCGGCCTTTCCGCCAAGCGCGTGCAGTTTACGCCGGACCTGATGCCGGGCGACGTCCTCGGTTCGGAAGTCCTCGAGGAGACGGCGGGCGGGCGGCGCGAGTTCCGGTTCATCCCCGGCCCGATCTTTTGTCAGCTGCTGATGGCGGACGAGATCAATCGCGCAAGTCCGCGCACGCAGTCGGCGCTCCTGCAGGCGATGCAGGAGCAGCATGTGACCGTCGCGGGCGCGCGCCATGATCTTCCCTCGCCGTTTCACGTGCTTGCGACGCAAAATCCGATCGAGCAGGAGGGGACCTATCCGCTCCCCGAAGCGCAGCTCGACCGTTTCCTCTTGCAGGTCAACATCTCCTATCCCGACGAGGCGGCGGAGCGGCGGATGCTTGCGGCGACGACCGGCGCCGATGCGGCGGCCGTCGACGCGGCGATGTCGGCGGACGACCTCTTGCGGACGCAGCGGCTTGTCCGCCGCATGCCGATCGCGGAACGAATCAACGATGCGATCCTTGCGCTTGTCAGGAGCGCGCGCCCGATCGACGGCGCCGAAGCGCGCGTCCGCGATCTTGTCGGCTGGGGACCCGGCCCCCGCGCCAGTCAGGCGCTATCCCTTGCGTCGCGCGCCCTGGCGCTCATAGACGGCCGGCGCGCGCCCTCAATCGACGATCTCCGCCGCCTTGCAAAACCAGTCTTGCGCCACCGCATGGCGCTTAATTTCACGGCGCGCGCGCAAGGGATCGCGATTGACGATTTTATCGACGACCTAGTCGCCAAGGCGTTTTGATGGCCGCAAAGCGTGAAGAGGCGCCGGGCGTTTTCAGTATCCGTCGGCAGGCGGAGGAAATCGCCTCGACCCTCCCGCCGCTGCTCGTCGAAGCGGAACGCATCGCCAATACGGTGGCCGCGGGTCTCCACGGCCGCCGGCGCGCAGGTCCCGGTGAGACCTTCTGGCAGCACCGCGCCTACTCGTTCGGCGATCCGGTGACGGCGATCGACTGGCGCCAGTCCGCGCGCGCCGCCGATCGTCTTTACGTCCGACAGAACGAATGGGACGCCGCCGCCGCGGTCTGGATCTGGCGCGATCCGTCGCGCTCGCTTGACTACGCATCGGCCGAGGGCGGCGTCACCAAGCGCTTGAGGGCCGATATTGTTGCAACGGCGCTCGCATCGCTGCTCGCGAAAGCCGGAGAACGCGTCGGCCTCATCGGTTCGACGCCGCGCATTTTCCACGGACGGTCGGCCGCCGCCCGGTTTCTCGAAGCGCTCGATGTCGGCGCCTTTGACGAACGCGCCTCATCGCCGCCGCCTTTTCCGATCGCCGCGCATTCGCGCGTCGTCTTCATCAGCGACTTTTTCACCGACCTCTCGACTGTCTCGGCCGCCGCGGCGCGGGCGGCGGCGCTTGGCGCGAAAGGCGCGCTGTTTCAGGTCATCGACGCCGCTGAAGAGACATTCCCGTTCGCCGGCCGGACGGAATTTGCGGACTTCGAAAGCCGGGACCGGATCATCGTCGGCGACGCCGGCGGGTTGCGCGAGGCCTACCGGCGCGCGTTCGCCGCGCATCGGGAGGCGCTGACCGCCATGGCGAATCGCCTCCAATGGACCTTCATCGCCCATCGCACCGATTCGCCGGCGACCGCTGCGCTCCTCGCGCTTTATCTGGCGCTCGCCGAAGATTACGGCCGGGCCCTATGAATTCGGCGCGTTTTGGACGTTGCAAAGGCTGATGGGCGCGCTTTCGTTCACCTCGCCGCTGCTGCTGTTCGGGCTCCTTGCGCTGCCGGCGATCTGGTTATTGTTGCGCGCGACGCCGCCGGCGCCGCGGTTCGTCAGGTTTCCGCCGTTTGAGATCGTTCGGCGGCTCACAAAGACGCTCGAAACGCCGGAGCGGACGCCCTGGTGGGTCCTCCTCCTGAGGCTCGCGATCGCAGGGCTTGCAATCCTCGGCCTTGCCGGCCCGATCCTCAACGCGCCGCCGCCGCCGACCAGCGCCGGGCCGCTGATCATCATCGTCGACGACAGCTGGGCGGCGGCGCCCGGTTGGAAAAAGCGGCGCGACGCAATGGCGAACGCCGCCGAGCAGGCGATACGCGCCGGCAGGCAGGCCTTCGTCATCGAGACGGCGAGCGACAAGGACGAAGCGCTCTCGCCGCTCACCGGCGAAGAACTCGCCGATCTTGCGGCGAGTCTCGAACCGAAGCCGCATCTTCCGGATCATGCGCGCGCGCGGGCGCGCGCGGCGACGCTCGCCGGCCGCGTCGAAGGCGCCGACGTGCAGTGGCTTTCGGACGGCGTCATGCACGCGGGATCGGCGGAACTTTACCGCGAGCTCGCGAAACTTGGGGACGTCACGGTCCGCGTTGACGACGCGGCGCCCGTGATCGCGCTCTTTCCGCCGATGCGCAGCGACGCGAGGCTGACCTATCGGATCGAGGCCGTCGGTTCGGCGCCGTGGCGCGGCGACCTTGTCGGGCTGGCGCGCGACGGCCGGGAACTTGCGCGGACGCCGCTCGAAGTCGGCGCGGGCGGAACTGTCGACGCGACGATCGATTTGCCGCTCGCCCTTCAAAACGACCTCGCGCAAGCGCGCCTTGAAGGCGTTCCCTCCGCCGGCGCCGTTCAGCTCGTCGATGCGCGCGATCGGCGCGCGCTTGTCGGTTTCATCGCGAGCGGGCGCGAAGGCGCCGACCCGCTGCTGTCCGGCGCCCACTATGTAAGAAAGGCGCTCGCGCCCTACGCCCTCTTTACGACTGATACGCTTGAGAATCTCATTGCATCGGAAGCGTCGGCGATCGTGCTTGACGATGTCGGCGTCTTGAGGGCTTCCGACGTCGACGGTCTTCGGAAGTGGGCGGAAAGAGGCGGCGTCATTATCAGGTTCGCAGGACCGACGCTCGCCGAGGCCGCGGCCGAGCGAAAGCCGCCGCTGCTGCCGGTCGAATTACGGGGCGGCGGGCGCGCGTTCGGCGGCGCCCTCACCTGGGAGTCCCCTCAGCCCCTCGGCGAATTTTCCGCCGACGGACCGTTCAGCGCGCTTACGCCGCCTGCGGACGTTTTCGTGCGGCGGCAGGTTCTTGCCGAACCTGGCGGCGAA
Organism: Parvularculaceae bacterium; assembly: GCA_013389125.1. Classification (GTDB taxonomy): domain Bacteria; phylum Pseudomonadota; class Alphaproteobacteria; order Caulobacterales; family Parvularculaceae; genus Amphiplicatus. The sequence goes on from JACADX010000404.1 coordinate 5,537, forward strand.
ACCCCGCTTCGCGCCTGGGCGAGCCTTAAAGACGGAACGCCGCTTGTCACCGGCGCGTCCGAAGGCGCCGGCGCGATCGCGCTCTTTCACGTCACGGCGACGCCCGACTGGTCGGATCTGCCGTTGTCGTCGACATTCGTCGACATGCTCCGCAAGCTTGTCTTCCTGTCCGCCCTCGGTCCAAAGTCGCAGGGTGACCGGCGATCGCCGAGGGCGGCGCCGTTTCGGGTGCTTGACGGCTTTGGCGTCGAGAGTCAGCCGTCGCGCGATATCGCCGCCTCGAACCTTGAGGATCTCGCCAAGGGGCCTGCGACGGGAAGGCCCCCCGGCCTTTACGGCGCGCCCGAGGCCCCGATCGCCGTCAATGCCGTGCGGCCAGGCGACAGCTTTGAGCCCTTCAACATGCCGGGGGCCAACGCGCAACCCTATGTCAGCGCGGCGCCGGTGCGGTTTGGACCGCCGCTCTTCTCCGTCGCGCTTCTGCTTCTCATCGCCGACGGCCTCGTCGCTCTCCGCTTTGCGGGAAAACTGCCGTTTTTCGCTGCAATCGCGGCGGCGATGACGGGCGCGGGCGGCTGTCGCGCGTCAGCCGAACCGCTCGACAGGCCCTTGTCGCCGTCCGTCATCGAAAGCGCGCTCGTCTTTCGCCTCGCCTATGTAAAGACGGGCGATCCGGCGACCGACCGGATTGCGGAAGCCGGGCTTTCCGGCCTTACGCGGGAATTGACGCGGCGAACCTCGGCCGAACCCGCGCCGCCTATCGGCGTCAATCCGGAAACTGACGATCTCTCGGTTTATCCCTTTCTCTACTGGCCGATGACGCCGGGCGCCGCGACGCCATCGGAGCAGGCGCTCGCCAATATCGAGACCTTCATGCGTTTCGGCGGTCTCGTCGTCTTCGATACGCGCGATGATGAACGGGCGGTCGACGGAGTCGACACGCCGGAAAACCTCGCGTTGAAGGCGCTGCTCGCCGACATCGACTTGCCGCCGCTCGCGCCGGTCCCGCCCGATCATGTCCTCAATCGGTCATTCTACCTGCTTTCGGATTTGCCTGGTCGGGCGGCGACGCGCCCGGTCTTCGTGCAGGCCGGCGACGGCCCCAACGATTCGGTGACGCCTGTCGTCATTGGCGGACGGGACTGGGCCGGCGCATGGGCGGCCAATCCGGTTGGCGAGCCGCTTCTGCCGATGGCGTCGTCGGCCCGGCCTTGCGCGAATGTCGAGGGCGCCGTCCCGCGAAGTCTCCGCGAATGCGCCTTTCGGGCCGGCGTCAACATGGTGATGGTGGCGCTCACCGGAAACTACAAATCCGACCAGGTGCACACGCCGATCCTGCTCGAAAGGCTCGGCAGGGAATGAATGAAATCGCCTTCGAGCCCGCCTTCTCGATGTCGGCGATCATCGCCGCGGGCGCGCTCGCCGTTCTGGCGGGCTCCGTATCGTTGATCCGCGCGCCGCGGAGCGCGCCGTTTCGCATCGCGGCGCTCCTTGCGTTGCTCGCGCTCCTTCTTAATCCGCAAATTCGCGTCGCCGAAAGAACGGCGCTCGCCGACATCGCGGTCATCATCGAAGACGACAGCGCCAGCAACAGGCTCGATCAAAGGCGCGGCGCGACGCGCGCCGTCGCCGACGCGCTCGAAGCGAAGCTGCGCGCCGTCGACAATGTCGACCTTATCAGGACGCAGGGCGGCGGCGCCGACGAAACCCGGCTCGGCGAGGCGATCGACGCCGCGCTGACCGACAATCCGCGCGCGCGGCTTTCCGGCGTTTTTGTCATTACGGACGGCCAGGCGACGGACAATGTCCCAGCGCCCGCGGCGACGGACGCCGCGCCCGTGCACGTTCTTCTGACCGGCAGGCGATCGGAGATCGATCGAAAAGTCACGCTGCTCAAGGGGCCGCGCTACGGCATCGTCAAGGAAGGCGCGGAGGTCAGTTTCCGGATTGACGATTTAGGTCCGGATGAAACGCCGCGCGAAGGGCGCGGTCAGGCGGTCGTGTCGCTTCGCGTCAACGGAGAGGAAGCGGTTCGCCAGCCCGTTCCCGTCGGCGCCGACGTATCGTTCACGGCGCCGCTTCCGCACCCGGGCAAATCCGTCATCGAATTGGAAGTCGAGCCCGCAGAGGGCGAACTGACATTGAAGAACAATGTCGCCGTCCTTCCGATCGCCGCTATTCGCGACCGCCTTCGCGTGCTTCTCATATCAGGCGAGCCGCACGCGGGCGAGCGCGTCTGGCGCAATCTTCTGAAGTCCGACCCGGCGATCGACCTCGTTCATTTCACCATTCTGCGCCCGATCGAGAAGGCGCAAAGCGACAGCGCGCTTGAGCGCGAACTCGCCCTGATCGAGTTCCCGCAGGACGAACTCTTCATTGAAAAGCTCGCCGAATTCGATCTCGTCATTTTCGATCGCTACACCTATCGCGGGGTCCTGAACGCCTATCATTTCGACAACCTTGCGCGCTACGTCGAGGGCGGCGGCGCCGTGCTCGTTTCGTCGGGCCCCGAATTCAGCGGGTATCTCAGCCTCGCTTCGCGGCGGAACTTCTCATACATCCTGCCGGCGACGCCGGCCGGCGACGCGATTGACGGCCCCTACCGTCCGAGAATCAGCGATGTCGGCAAGCGCCATCCTGTGACGGCCGAGCTGCCTGAACAGGACTTCTGGGGGCGGTGGCTTCGCATTGCGCCGTCAATGACACGCTCCGGGGCGACGCTGATGACGGACAATGATGGGCGGCCGCTCTTGGTTCTCGACCGTGTCGGAGAAGGACGCGTCGGACTTATTCAATCTGATCATGCGTGGCTCTGGGCGCGCGGATTTGACGGCGGCGGGCCGCACGCAGAGCTTTTAAGGCGCATCTCGCACTGGCTGATGAAGGAGCCCGATCTCGAAGAAGAGCAATTGCTGCTCATCGAACAGAACGGCGACCTTGTCATTGAGCGCCGGACAATCGAGGGCGCCGC
>JACADX010000383.1 GCA_013389125.1 Parvularculaceae bacterium
CAAGCGGGCCGGCCGCAACCGGGCGGTTGCGGCCGGGGGGGTTACTGGGTCCGCGACGCGTCCGCCTTCACCATCGTCAGCGCGGCGAATTTCGCCTGTTCCGCGCCGTCGAGCGCCTTGTCCTTGTTCCCGTCCGCCGCATCGAAACTCTTCATGCGCGCGTCGATCATTTCCTGCCTGGTGATCTTGGCGTCGCCTTTTGCGATCGACATGAACGCCTCATCGACGGAGGGCGCGCTGACGGCGAGCTCCCCGGCGGGCTTGTTTCCGGCCGTCTTCGCTGCGTCGGCCGAAAAGGCCGCGAACTCGGACTTGTCGACGCCGCCGTCGACATTGACGTCGGCAGCGAGGAATTGCGTTTCGGCGAGCGTCCTCGCGTCATCGCGGGTCGTCACCGCGATCGCCGACGGCGTCGCTGCGTCGCCCGATGTTTGCGCCGTCGCCTGCGCGGCCGGCGATTTCTCTGCAAGCGTCTGCTCGGCCAGCGCGGCCGTTGAAACGAGGCCGATCGCGGAGGCTCCGAACATGAAGGATTTCAGCATCGCATTCTCCTTTCACAAAGCGCCAAGAGCGCCGTCGCCGCAACACCCGCGGCGGTCCTTCTCGTTTGCTGATTGTCAGCGTTCAACGCCAGTTAAGCATGCGTCATGACGCGATTGTCATGGCGACATGAAACTTGCGTAAGGGCGGTCAACCGCCGTCGAACATCGCCCGTATGTCAACCGACGACCTTTCTCCGATCGCGTCGAAATTCTCGGCGAGCCACGCGTCGGCGATCGTCCGTCCACGCTCTTTCAGCGCCGACAGGAATCGCCAGTCGACGCTGAATTTGCTGGCGACCGAAAGGTCGATGATCGCCTTGTCGCTGCGGACGGAATGCATCCTGATGCAGCGCAGCCGCTCGCGATGCTCAGGCTTCAGCCAGTCCTCGTTGAGAAGCTTCTGGACGAACGCGATCGCCCGGAGCTCGCTCTGCAAAGACGAGTTGAAGCTGATTTCGTTGATGCGGTTGAAAATCTCAGGCGACGTGACGGGCACGCGGTCCCGCTCGATCGGGTTGACGTGAATGAGGATGATGTCGCTCGACCGCGATCGGTAAAAGAACGGATAAAGCGGCGGGTTGCCGCGATAGCCCCCGTCCCAGTAGTGCTCGCCGTCGATCTCGACCGCCTTGAAAAGGAAAGGAAGGCAGGTCGACGCGAGGACGACGTCGATTGTCGTCTCCCGCGTCTCGAAGAGGCGCGCCCGGCCGGTTTTCACATTGGTCGCGGCGAGATAAAGACTGACCGCCTCGCAGGCGAGCAGCGCCTCAAAATCAATGCAGCGAAGCAGCGCCTACTTCAGCGGATTGATGTTGAACGGATTGAACTGGTAGGGCGAGAACATCCGCGTGAAAGCGTCAAAGACGAGGTAGGAAATCGAATCGTCGAGATTGTAGTCGTCAATCGCGATCTCGAGCGGGCTTCGCCGCACCGGACTGTAGAAGGCTCCGATGTCGCTGATCGACCGCCAGAGCTTGTCGAGCGCCGCGCGCCCGCCTTGGGCGCCGTCGACGTGAAGCCCGTAGGCGAGGGCAGCGGCGTTGACCGCGCCGGCGCTCGCGCCGGAGACGCCTTCGACCTCGATCCGGCCGTCTTCAAGAAGCCGATCGACGACGCCCCAGGTCAAAGCGCCGTGCGCGCCGCCGCCTTGCAGCGCCAGATTGACCTTTTTCCGCATGGTCTTTTTTATTTCGCGACCCAGCCGCCGTCGATCTGGAACGCGGCGCCGGTCAGCGACGCCGAATGGGGACCGGCGAGAAAGACGGCGAGCGCGGCGACGTCTTCAACCCTCACGAAGTTCTTCGTCGGCTGGGCTTCAAGAATGACCTTCTGGATCACGTCCTCCTCCGTCATGCCGCGCGCCTTGGCGGTGTCCGGTATCTGCTTTTCAACGAGCGGCGTTTTGACGTAACCGGGACAGATCGCGTTCGCGGTGACGCCGAATTCGGCGCCCTCGAGGGCGATTGTCTTCGTAAAGCCGAGGACGCCGTGTTTTGCAGCGACATAGGCGGATTTGAAGGGCGAGGCGACAAGCGCGTGCGCTGAGGCGATATTGATGATGCGCCCGAAGCGGCGCTCCTTCATCCCCTTGAAGGCGGCTTTCGTCGCGTGAAAGATCGCCGAAAGATTGATCGCGATAATGGCGTCCCATTTCTCGTCGGGAAAATCCTCAATCGGCGAAACGTGCTGGATGCCGGCGTTGTTGACGAGGATGTCGACCTTGCCGAAGGCGCGCGTCGCGCCCGCGATCATCGCGCGGATTTGATCGGGCTTCGTCATGTCCGCGCCGTCGTAAAGGACGTTGACGCCATGCCTGTCGGCGAGACGGGCGCGCTCCCTTTCGATCGCCGCGGGATCGCCGAAGCCGTTGAGCATGATGTCGGCGCCGGCCTTTGCGAGCGCTTCGGCGACGCCGAGGCCGATGCCGCTCGTCGACCCGGTGACGACGGCGGCGCGCGATTTCAGCATGGCGGACTCCCTTGAACGTGGCGGCGCGGACCCTAGCGCGCGTTTCCGGAAAGTGTGAGCGGTTTTCGGTCAATACGCGCGCAAACGAAAAAGCGAGCCCGCGCCTCAACCAGCGGCTGGTCAGGGGGGGCGGGAGGGCGTAGATTGCCGGCGCGACCAGGGTCGTTGCGGAGGCCGCGATGAAGAGAGGATTTGAGGGGGCGCCGTCCTCGAAGATGCGAAGCCTGCTCGCCGCGTTGGCGGCGCTGTCGCCGGTCGCCGCATCGGCGCAAATGGCGGTGACGACCTTCGGCGCGACGGACGCGCAATTGTGTTACGAGGCGGCGCGCGACGATTTCTCGCGGGATTCGTCCGCTTGCGACGCGGCGTTGAAGTCGCAGGCGATGTCCGGACGCGACCGCATCGCGACGTATGTCAATCGCGGCGTCGTCCTCAATCGCGCCGGCAGCCTTGATGACGCGCTCGCCGATTTCAACCGGGCGCTTGAGGAGGACGAAGATCTCGCCGAGGCGTTTCTCAATCGGGGCAACACCTATTTCCTGATGCGCCGCTATGACGACGCGATCGCCGACTACGAGGCGTCCTTGAGCTTCGACCTGCCGAAGGCGCATGTCGCCTGGTACAATATCGGCCTTGCGCATGAGGCGAAAAAGGACGCCGTCAAGGCGCGCGAGGCCTATCGGATGGCGCTCGAGATCAATCCCGATTTCGGCCCGGCGCGGAAAAAGCTCGGAATTTCTTCGGAAGCCGACGATTAGGCGCAAAGGGATGCGCCTCGCCAGCGTCTCGCATCTTGAATGCTCGCTCACGGGCAAGCGTTATGAAGCGGGCCGCGTCCACGGCCTTTCGGAGGCCGGCCGGCCGCTGCTCGTGCGGTACGATCTCGACGCCGTCGCGCGCTCGATCGGCAAAGAAGCGCTGGCGCGGCGCACAGACGGATTCTGGCGGTATCGCGAGTTCCTGCCTGTGGCGCGCGAGGAAGATCGCGTCTCGCTCGGGGAAGTCGTCACGCCCTTGATCCGCGCGCCGCGAATTGAACGACGCCTCGCCGGCGGCCCGCTTTACGTCAAGGATGAAGGGCGCCTGCCGACGGGATCGTTCAAGGCGCGGGGGCTTGCTCTCGCTGTCGCCATGGCGAAGCAATTCGGGTTGAAGCATCTCGCGATGCCGACGAACGGCAATGCCGGCGCGGCGCTCGCCGCCTACGCCGCGCGTGCGGGGCTGCGCTCGACGATTTTCTGTCCCGATGACACGCCGCCCGTCAACGTCGAGGAGATCTCGCTGCAGGGCGGCGATGTTTATCGCGTCAACGGCCTTATCAACGATTGCGGCAAGATCGTCGGCGAAGGGAAGGAAAAGGTCGGCTGGTTCGACGTCTCGACCTTGAAAGAGCCCTATCGGATCGAGGGAAAGAAGACGATGGGTTTGGAACTCGCCGAACAGTTCCAATGGGAATTGCCCGAAATCATCTTCTATCCGACGGGCGGCGGCACCGGCCTCATCGGCATGTGGAAGGCGTTCGACGAACTTGAAAAGATCGGCTGGATCGGCGGCAAGCGCCCGCGCATGGTCGCGGTGCAGGCGACGGGCTGCGCGCCGATCGTCAGAGCGTGGGAGCGCGGCGAGGAACACGCGCCCTTGTGGGAGAACGCGGCGACGATCGCCGCCGGCATTCGCGTCCCCGTCGCGGTCGGCGATTTTCTCATCATCCGCGCCGTTCGCGAATCGGACGGATTCGCGATCGCCGTTGACGACGACGACATTCGCGGCGCGCAAAAGGAAATGGCGCGGGAAGAGGGGCTTCTTCTCTGCCCCGAAGGCGCCGCGACCTACGCCGCCTGGCGCCGCGCGCTCGCCGACGGCCTGATATCGCGAGCCGACCGCGCGGTGCTCTTCAACTGCGCGACGGGTCTTAAATATCCGATGCCGAAGGCGGAGAAATTCATCGATCGGACGAAGGCGATCGATTGGGATCTTTTCGCCTGATCAGCCGAAGCATTCGGCCAGAAACAGCTTGAAGCTCTCAAAGCTCCGGTCGGCCGCGCGCTTGTTGTAAACGGTGCCGAAAGACGGATCATTCGCCTGCGGATTGGTGAAGGCGTGCATGACGCCGCCATAGGCGTGAATTTGCCAGTCGGCGCCCGCTTCTGTCAGTTCCGCGCCGAGCGCCTTCACGTCGTCCGGCTTCACCATCGGATCGTCGAAGCCGTGAAAGGCGATCACCTTCGCCTTGATCCTGACGCCTTTGGTGTTCCCCGGCGGGGCAAAAAGTCCGTGAAACGCCGCGACGCCTTTGACGTCGGCGCCCGTTCGCGCGACGTCGAGCGCGCAAAGCCCGCCAAAGCAGAAACCCATCACGACGATCTTCGACGCGTCGACTTCCGGCAACTTCCTGACGACTTCGACGACATTCAAGAGGCGCGCCTGAAGATGCGGGCGATCCTTGGCCAGCGGCGTCATCAGCGCCTGGCATTCTTCGGTCGTCCTTCCGAAGACGCCCTTGCCATAAAGATCGAGCGCGAATCCGGCGTAACCGAGGTCGGCGAGGCGCTTCGCATAGCCTTCCTCTACCGGACCGCGCCCCGCCCAGGCGTGGGAGATGAGGACGGCAGGGCGCTTTCCGGGTCTTGCGCTGTCGACAGCGAGGAGACCTTCAAAAGTCTTTCCGTCGTGCCGGTATTCCACGGTGCGCGTTGCGATCGCCATCAGCAAGCCTCCCTCAAGCGTGAGCCGCAACTATAGGCCGGTCCTTACGGCTATCAACTTGCCGTCATCAGGACGAGGCGGGCGAGCGACCGCGCGTCTGCGCCGTCGCGCTTTCAGCATTCCCTCGCGCGTCGACGTCCTGGCGCAACTTCCGGGCCTGCTCGCGCGCTTCGGCCATGCGGCGCCAGACATGCGAATCGTCCGGAATGACGAGAAGAACGCTGCTCGCCGCGCATTCAATGATTCGGACCATGTGCTTCACCATACACTACGACATCGGATGATCGTGCGCGGTTCGGGCGAAACTGCGGCGCGTTTGCGCGCGCGCCCGACACGAATGCGTGACGGCGTTCGAGAAAAGCGGCGCAATTGCGGCGGGACGGCGCCGAAACCGCTATTCCCCGCGCGCGCCGATGCGGCTGATCTTCAAGGTGTTGGTTTTTCCCGGCCGGCCGAACGGATAGCCGGCGAGAATGATGATGCGGTCGCCGTCGACGGCGCCGTGTTCGAGCGACAAGGCCTCCGCCTTCTCGATCATCTCGTGGAAATGCGAGATATCGTCCGTGTAGACTGGCGCGACGCCCCAGAAGAGCGCGAGGCGCCGCGCGACCTCCGCTCCCGGGGTCGCCGCGAGAATCGCGCAATGCGGCCGGTCGCGAGAGAGCCGGCGCGCCGTCGATCCGGTCTTCGTGTAGGCGACGGCGAATTTGCAGTCGAGCACTTCAGCGATGCGCCGCGCCGACAAGGTGATGGCGTCCGCCGTCGTATGCTCCGAGGACGGATCGTCAAGAAGCGAGAACGAGGCGCATTCGGGGTCTTTCTCCGTCGCGGCGATGATGCGATCCATGATCGCGACGGCGGTCGGGGGATGGCGTCCGACGGCGGTCTCGGCCGAGAGCATGACGGCGTCGGCGCCCTGGAACACCGCGGTCGACACGTCGCTTGCTTCCGCGCGCGTCGGCGCGATCTTCTCGATCATCGATTCCAGCATGTGCGTCGCGACGATCACCGGCTTGCCGGCGCGCCGGCAGGCCCTGACGATGCGGCGCTGGATGTTCGGAACATCCTCGGGCGGAAGCTCGACGCCAAGATCGCCGCGCGCCACCATAAGCGCGTCCGAAAGCGCGATGATCTCGTCGAGATGGTCGACCGCGGACGGCTTTTCGATCTTGGCGATGACGCCGGCCCGCTCGCCGATGATCGCGCGCGCCTCGGAAACGTCCTCGGGACGCTGAACGAAGGAAAGCGCCACGTAATCGACGCCGATCTTCAACGCGTGCGCGAGATCGGCGCGATCCTTTTCGGTCAACGCGGAAATCGGCAGCTTCTTGCCCGGAAGATTGACGCCCTTCCGGCTCGACAGGAGCCCCGGCGTGTCGGCGCGCGCAATCGCTTCGTCAGCGCCCGCCGTCTCGATCGTCAACTGCAGCTTGCCGTCGTCGAGCTTCAAGACGTCGCCGGGCTTGAGGACCGCGAACACCTCCTTGTGCGGGATCGGAATGACGTCGGCGTCCGACGCTTCCGGCGCGAGTCGCAGGCGGTATTTGGCGCCGTATTTGAGATCGAGACCCTCTCCCTTGAAAGCGCCGGTCCTGATCTTCGGTCCCTGGAGGTCGGCGAAGACCGCGATCGGCGCGCCCGTCTCGGCGCTCGTCTCGCGAATGGCCGCGATCGTCGTTGTCATGCGGTCGTGCTCGCCATGCGAGCAGTTGAGACGGAAGACGTCGACGCCCGCCTGATGAAGAAGCCGTAACATCGATGGAGAAGAACTCGCGGGCCCGACGGTCGCGACGATCTTGCACTGGCGTTTTCGCATGGCGGCGCGGCCCCTTTGTCGTTTTCGCGGGGACCCTAGACCGCATCGCCGGCCTTCGTGAAGCCGAACCTCAAAGGCCGCGCGTCAGCCGCAGACGCGCCGCTTCGCCGCCTCGTAGTCGCGGACAAGCTGGTCGATATAGTCGGCCGCCGGCCCGCGCTTCTTGATCGCGCCAATCCCTTGTCCGCAGCCCCAGATGTCTTTCCACGCTTTCGCTTCGGTGTTGCCGCCGGAGCCGAAGTTCATCTTTGACGGATCGCTTTCAGGAAGGTTGTCCGGATCGAGGCCCGCGGCGACGATCGAGGGCTTCAGATAATTGCCGTGCACGCCGGTGAAGAGGTTCGTGTAGACGATGTCATCGGCGCCGTATTTGACGATCGCGTCCTTGTAGGCTTCGCTTGCGTTCGCTTCATCGGTCGCGACGAAGGGCGAGCCAATATAGCCGAAATCGGCGCCCATCGCTTCCGCCGCGAGCACGGCGCCGCCGGTCGCGATCGCGCCGGAAAGGGCGATCGGCCCTTTGAACCATTCGCGGACTTCCTGCACGAGCGCGAAGGGCGAGAGGACGCCGGCGTGGCCGCCGGCGCCCGCCGCGACGAGGATGAGGCCGTCCGCGCCCTTCTCGATCGCCTTCTTCGCGAAAAAATTGTTGATGACGTCGTGAAGGACGAGGCCGCCATAGGAATGTATCGCCTGATAGACGTCCTCGCGCGCGCCCAATGAGCAGATGACGATCGGGACCTTGTGCCGGACGCAGGATTCCATGTCCTTCATCAGCCGGTCGTTTGAGCGATGGACGATCTGGTTCACCGCATAGGGCGCTGATGGCCGCTCGGGATGCGCCGCGTCATGGGCGGCGAGCGCTTCCTTGATCTCGATGATCCACTCGTCGAGCTTTTCCTGAGGGCGCGCATTGAGGGCCGGAAAGGAGCCGATGACTCCCGCCTTGCACTGCGCAATGACGAGCTTCGGGTTGGAGACGATGAACAGCGGCGCGCCGATGACGGGCGCGCGCATTTTCTTCCTGATGTCGGCGAATGTGGTCATGGCGACGCCCGTTTCTCAATCCCGATAATCGAGCGCGGGCTTCCTGTCGCCGAGAAGCGGGCGATATTTCACGCCCTTGCGCTTTTCCTCGAATTCGGCGCGCGCGGCCGCGCGAAGCTCCGGGTTCTGATAAAGTTCGATCGCCGCGAGGGCGAGCGCCTTTGCGGCGTTTGTCGCGCCCTTAAAACCGATCGACATGCCGCTCGCCGCGACCGCCTGCCAGGAATGCGCCGGCGTTCCCGGCACCCAGGTCGCGGTGTTGAGGCCGACTGTCGGCGCCGCCCATGAAACGTCGCCGACATCCGTCGAGCCGTAGCTCAACGACGTCTTGTAGGGATCGATTGTCGTCTCGTCGCCGAGCTTCCTCTCGCGCGCGCCGAGCGTTGCATAGAGCTGTTTCGCGAAGGCGGCCTCTTCCTTCGTGTAGACGACGCCGCCGACCTCGCGGAGCTTTGCGTCCATCATCTTCGCCAGCGTTTCGTTGACGAGGAGGGGATAGGAGCCGTGAATGATCTCCCACGCGACGCTCGTGCCGGTGCCGAGCGCGGCGCCCTTCGCGGCGTCCTCGACGCGCGCCCAGATTTCCTCGACGCCCTGGGGCTTCGGGTGGCGCACGTAATAGAAAACTTCGGCTGCGTCGGGGACGACGTTCGGCGCCGAGCCGCCTTTGGTAATGACGTAATGAATGCGCGCGTCCTGCGGCACGTGTTCGCGCATCATGTTGGTCATCATGTTCATCGCCTCGACGCCGTCGAGCGCTGAGCGTCCGCGTTCGGGCGCGCCGGCGGCGTGCGCGGAAAGCCCCGTAAAGCGGAATTTCGCGGACCTGTTGGCGAGGCTCGTCTCGGCTTCGGCCGAGTTCTTATCGTCCGCATGCCAATGAAGAACGACGTCGACGTCCTTGAAGAGGCCTTCGCGGACCATATAGACCTTGCCCGAACCGCCTTCTTCGGCGGGCGTCCCGTAAAGGCGGATCGTTCCCGGCGTTTTCGATTCGGCGAGCCAGTCCTTGACGGCGACCGCGGCGCCGACGGATCCTGCGCCGAAGAGATTGTGCCCGCAGGCGTGACCGGCCGCCTTGCCCGCGATCGGCGACCGCGCGGGGCTTGCATCCTGATTGATGCCGGGCAGCGCGTCGAACTCCGCGAGAACGCCGATCACCGGATCTCCCGATCCCCATTCGGCGGTAAACGCTGTCGGAATGCCCGCGACGCCGCGCTTTACCGCAAAGCCCTCGGCTTCGAGCGTATCGGCGAGAAGTTTTGACGATTGCGTTTCCTTATAGCCGACTTCGGCCAAGCCCCAGATCTTCGAGGCGAGATCGGCGATCTCCCCATGGCGCGCGTCGATGTCGGCGATAAGTTTCATGGCGGCCGGCGACAGCGCCGCCTGATCCGCCGCAAGCGCCGGCGAAATGCAAAAACCGAGGATGGTCGCGAGTGCGGCCTTGCGCATTTTGTTCTCCAGAGCGCTTCTTGAGGCGATCACCCTTACCCCGGCCGTCGCCGGGACGCACGGGCCGGATGCAGCAGGAAATCGGCCCGCGTTTCATCGCCGCCCTCCGGCGCGCGTCGCCCATTGCAACTCGGGGCGAACATGCACAGAAAAATTCAAAGTCCTTTTTGCGATCGGAATCAAAGCGAAGGCGGCGCTCGACCGGGTTGGCGTTAACCTTTTGGTAACGGTTGTAAAGGATTGTTTAACATCACCTTAACCATGTGGGGCGGAGCCGACGATGCCACTCAATCTCAGCGTGCCGGAATTGACTGAACTGAAGCCTCGGATCTCCGTCATCGGCGTCGGCGGCGCCGGCGGCAACGCCGTCAACAACATGGTCGACTCCGGCCTCGAAGGGGTCGATTTCATCGTCGCCAACACCGACGCGCAGGCGCTCGGCCTGTCGAAAGCGGAGCGCCGGATCCAGCTTGGCGCCCATACCACGCAGGGCCTCGGGGCGGGCTCGCTTCCCGAAATCGGCCGCGCGGCGGCGGAAGAAACGCTCGACGAGATTCTCGGGCAGATCGGCAACGCGCACATGCTGTTCATCACCGCCGGCATGGGCGGCGGCACCGGCACCGGCGCCGCTCCGGTCATCGCCAAGGCCGCCAAGGAGCGCGACATCCTGACCGTCGGAGTCGTTACGAAGCCGTTCCATTTCGAAGGCGCGCGCCGGATGAAGATCGCGCTCGCCGGCATCGAGGCGCTGCAGGAGCATGTCGACACGCTCCTCATCATTCCGAACCAGAACCTCTTTTCGATCGCCAATGAGCGCACGACCTTCGCCGAGGCGTTCGCGCTCGCCGACCAGGTCCTGCATTCGGGGGTTCGCGGCATCACCGACCTCATGGTGATGCCGGGCCTCATCAATCTCGATTTCAACGACGTCCGGACCGTCATGCGCGAAATGGGCAAGGCGATGATGGGAACGGGCGAGGCCTCCGGCGATCGCCGCGCGATCGACGCCGCCGAGGCGGCGATCTCGAACCCGCTTCTTGACGAAGTGTCGATGAAGGGCGCGAAGGGCGTGCTCATCAACATCACGGGCTCGATGGACATGAAGCTCTTTGAGGTCGACGAGGCGGCGAACCGCATCCGCGCCGAGGTCGATCCCGACGCCAACATCATTGTCGGTTCGACCTTCAACCAGGAGCTTGAAGGGCGCGTTCGCGTCTCGGTCGTCGCGACGGGCATCGAGGCGATGCCGCGCGACGCGCACGGCTATCAGGTGAGAACGACGGTCCCTGCGTCAAAGCCGTGGCGCGAACCGGCGCAAGCGGCGGAAGCCGCGGCGGGCGCAGCCTCGGGATTGTCGCTCCCCCTGCCGGCCGCGCGCCCGGCCGCCCCAGCGGCGCCAGCGCCGGCGAAGATCGCGATGCCGCCGGCGCAACCTGCACATCGGCAGCCCGCGGCGCAACAGACCGTCCAGGAGCGCGTGCAGTCGACGACGCCTGCGCCGCGCCCCATCGGCCACCCGCTCGCCCGCGAGGCCAATCCGGTCGGCGACGTCCACGAGCGGATCCGCCGTATGCTGACGGAAGGAACGCCGGAGACGGCGGCGCCGCTCGTC
>JACADX010000145.1 GCA_013389125.1 Parvularculaceae bacterium
CCGTCTTTATCGGATGGCCGCTCGGCACCATGATCGGCCATTTCTCCGGCGCTGGCGCCGTCACTTTCGAGGGCTGGTCGCTCGGCGAGGCCTACAAGGGTTACGTGCTCCTCGGCCTTATTGGTCCGCCGGCGTTCTGGCTGCTCGGCCATGTGGCGGCGCGAGTGACCTCCCTCGTCGGCGCCGGCGAAGCGATCGCCATGGCGGCGCAAAAATTCGTGCAGCCCGATGAAGCGGCGATCGCCAATGTGCAGACAGTCGGCTCGGTTGTCCGCATCCAGATGGCGGCCTTGAACGCCGGGATCGACGATGCGCTTATTCGCCTTGCCTCCGCCGAGGCGATGATCCGCCAGCATGTCGGCGCGATCGAACAGGCGGGCGCGGCCGTCGAAAGCCGGACGTCCTCCGCCGCCGAGCGCGTCGCCGCCGAACGCGCGCGCCTTATTGATCTCACGGAGACGTTGAACGTTCGCGCCGACGAATTCGCGACCGCGATCGCGGAAAAAGCGCAGGCGAACATCGCCGCGCTTGAAAACGCCGGAACGGCGACCTTGAGCGCCGAGGCGCGCTTCGACGATCGCCTGGCGCGACTTGAGGCGGCGGCGCAACGCGCATTGCAAAGTTTTGAGGCGCTGTCGCATGCGCTCAATGAAGCGGACGCTCACATGCGCACGACTGGCGGCGCGATTGAGGCGTCCGCCGCGGAGGTCAAGCGCGCCAGCGAAGTCGCCGCAAAAATCGCCGAGGCGGCCTCGGAATCGGCCGCCCGCAACGCCGCCAATGTTGGCATGTTTACGGGACAAGCCGCGGACCGCGCGCGCAAAGCGGCCGACGAAGCGATTGAAACCGCGCGCCGGGAAGCCGAACGCGCGTCGGAAAGCGCCATCGAATTCGCGACCCGCGAAGCCAATCGCGTCACCGAAGCGGCGGCAAGAGCCGTCGAGGATGTGAGGGCGGCGACGCGCAGCGCCGTTGAGTCCGCCGCGAGCGACGCGGAAAAAGCCGCGGCGGCGGCAAAGCTCGTATCGGAAGCGGCGCGGCTGACGACCTCGGCGGCGCGCGAGGCTTCGGAGGAAGTGAAGAAAGCCGGCGAGGCCGCCCAGAAAAGCGCGACCGACGCCGTCGGTCTCACCGAGGCCGCCGCGCAGCGCATCGAAGCGCGCAACAAGGAACTGGCGGCTGCGAGAGCCTCGCTTGAATCGGAGAACGCGCGGCTTGAGGCGCTGATCGACGAACAGCGAAAGCGCGCCGACCGGCTCGCCGAGGCGATTGCGACGCAAACGGAGCGTCTCTCAAAGCTCGCCGAAAACCAGCTTCGCGAACAGGAAGCGGCGGCGCGGCTCGCCGAGGCGCAAGCGCAAATGCAGCAGGCGCGCGCGGCCGAGGCTGCGGCGGAAATGGAGCGCCTCGCCCGCCTTGAAGCCGAACGCGCCGCCGAAGCGGCGAAGGCGGAGGCCGAGCGTATCGCGAAAGAAGAGGCCGCGCGCGCTGAAGCCGCGAAAGCCGAGGCCGACGCGAAGGCGAAGAAAGAGGCCGCCGAAAAAGACCGGCACAAGGCCAGGCAGCCCGCCGGCGCGCGCGCAAACGGCGCGAGCGCCTCCAACGTTCTCGAACTTGGCGCCTCATCGCGACGGGCGCGCGCGAAGACGCAGGACGCTGCGGCGGCGGCGGCGAAGCTCGACGATCTTGCAGAGGCGATCGCGCGCCCGAAGGCGGCGCGCGATCAGGCGGACCCGTCGAAAGACGATGAACGCCGCAGCAAGGACGGCGTCTCATGGCGCGAGATCCTGTCGGCGACCGACGACGCCGAGCCCCTCGATCTCGGCGCGGCGACGCGCGAAAGCGCGGAGGGCCGGGAAGAGGCGGCGCGAGCGGCAGCGAATTCCGCGATGAAGATCATCGCCGGCCTGCAGACATTCACGCTCGACCTCGAAACCCGCCTTTACGGCGAGCCGCCTCCGGCGCTTCTCGAGCGCTTCGAGCGCGGCGACCGCAACGTCTTCGCAAATCGCCTCCTCCGCCTCAATGAAGCGGACGTGAAACGTCGCATCCGCGCCGAGGGAAGCCGGGACAAGGCGTTCGAACGCGGAATCCACGAGTTCCTGCAAGGCTTCGAGCGCCTTCTTGAAGACGCAACGACGTCCGCGACCGCGGATGAGGAGCTCGAGGAATATCTCTCTTCGCCCTTGGGCCGCGTCTACCTTCTCGTCGGCGCGACGGTCGGCTATTTCGCTTGATTTTGCAGGCGATCGAATTCGGAGCCGCCTTCGGCGCCGCGCCGTTCAACCTTCCGGCCTCGCCGCGGCTGCGTCAGCCGCTTCGATCGTCCAGGCGACGAGCGCGCGCTGAACCTTCTCCAGTCCCGCATTGAGCGCAATCGCCGCCGCGCCGGCGTTGTCGGCGGCGATCGGCTCGGACGCCGTGAACAGCTTCGAGGCGTGAACGACGCTGCGGCCGTTGGTGAGGCGGGCGAAAATCGCGACATCAGCGGTCATTGCCCCGTTTTGATGCGTGATCGTCAGCTTGCGAATGTCGGTCTGCAGCGCGAAGGTCGAAACGGGCAGCGTCACCCGGGTTCCGACGCCCCGGATCGCGCCGGTGTTTTCAAAGCTCCGGACGAGCGCAGCGCCGAGGAGGCGCGGCGCGCGGTCGACCCATTCGCCGCCCGCGTAATATTCGATTCTCGCCGGCCCGCGCGACAGGGCGATTTTCGCCGTGTTGAAGGCGAGCGTCGCTTCCGGATCCTCGATCGCGAGCGTCCACGCAGCAGGCGCGCGCGCCGGGGCGTCAACCGTCACATCCGTCACCTGGTATCGCGCCGACGCTGGCGGCGCGTCAGGAAGGACGGAAACGCAAGCCGAAAGCGACAAAGCGGCGGCCCATGCAAACCTTCTCATTGCTGTTGCCCCTCATAGCGCGGCGTCGATTCGCCAAGGATATAGCCGCGCGGATCACGATCGATTTCCCGCAGCACCTGATCGAGCGTCCTGAACATTTGCCGCGCTTCGGCGACGGCAGGACCGACCTGCGCAAGACCTTGATCCGTAAAGACGCGGATCGACTCGCGATTTTCCGCGACGGCGCCGCGCATTTCGGCGATGAGGGCCTGCATTTCGGCAAGCGTCGCCTGCGCCTCTTCAACCGTCGCCGGGGCATCATCTGAAAGGAGCTTGTCGAGACTTTCGGCCGTCCGGCCGAGCTTTCCGGACGCCGCGGCGAGATTTTCAAATGTCGTCGCGATGTTCCTGTCCTGCTTGGCGAGCGTTCCCGTCAGCGTGTCGACATTCGTGAGAATGCGCGAAAAGGCCGCCGTATTCTGTTCCGAAAGGAGGCGGTTCGCCGCCGCGATAATGTCGTTCGAGCCGGAGAGAATCTGAGCAATGCCGCCGGCGTCCGCCTCGATGCGCGGAACGCCGCGCGTCACGTCCTTCAAAAGCGGCTCCTCCGCGGTGCCGCCGACAAGCTGGATGATCGCAAGCCCCGTAAAGCCGACAAGTTCGAGTTCGGCCTTGGTGTCGGTTTTGACCGGCGTGTCGTTATCGACGCGGATGCGCGCAATGACGATCCGCGGGTTGTCGGGGTCGATGGAGAGATCCATGACCTCGCCCTTCTGAATGCCGTTGAAGCTGACCGCCGCCCCGACGGATAGGCCTGAAACGCGCTCGCGGAAGATGACGTCGTATTCGTCGTAGTCGCGCTGCGTCTGCCCGAGCCAGAGCACGAAGAGAAAAGCGAGCGCCACCGTGATGAGCACGAAAGCGCCGATCAGCACGTAATGCGCGCGCGTTTCCATGCGCTATGCCGTCTCCGCGCCGCGCATCCCGTCGCGCTCCTTCGCTCCGAGCGCCGCGCGGCCGCGGGGTCCGGAAAAATACTCCTCGATCCACGGATGATCGGAGCGGCGCACGTCGTCGAGAGAGCCAATTGCAATCACGCGTTTCTCCGCGAGCACCGCCACGCGGTCGCAGGTCGCGTGCAGCGTATCGAGATCATGCGTAACCATAAACACCGTTAACCCTAAGGATTTCTTGAGGGTGACGATCAGCCGGTCGAACTTTTCCGCGCCGATTGGATCAAGGCCGGCGGTCGGCTCGTCAAGAAAGACGATCTCGGGATCAAGCGCGAGGGCGCGCGCAAGCCCCGCGCGCTTGTTCATGCCCCCCGACAACTCAGAGGGGTATTTCGCGCCGGCGTCGGCGGGAAGGCCCGACATCGAGATTTTCATCGCGGCGATGTCGGCGGCGAGCTCTTTAGGCAGTCTTAAATGTTCGTGAATGGGCGCCATGACGTTTTGCGCGACGGTAAGCGAGGAAAAGAGCGCGCCGCCCTGGAACATCACGCCCCAGCGCCGCTCAATCTCGATCTGCTCTTGCGGCGATTTCTCGTAAAAATTCTCGCCGAAGATCCTGATCGTTCCCGCTGACGGCGGCTTAAGGCCGATGATCGCGCGCATCAGCACCGATTTGCCGGTGCCCGAGCCGCCGACGACGCCGAGAATTTCGTTGCGGCGAACGACGAGATCGAGATTGTAATGAATGACGTTATCGCCGAATTGCGTGCGCAACCCTTCGACTTCGATCACAGTTTCGGACGCGGCTTTCGTCGCCATTAATAGTCGATCTCCAGAAAGAACATGGCGAAGAAAGCGTCGAGAACGATCACCAAAAACAGCGACTGGACGACCGATAAGGTCGTTCGCTGGCCGAGGCTTTCCGAGCTGCCGGCGACCTCCATGCCCTGAAAGCATCCGACAATCGCGATGACGAAGGCGAAGAACGGCGCCTTGATGAGGCCGACCCAGAAATTCGACATCGCAATCGTGTCTTGCAGACGGCCGATGAAAAACGCCGGCGAAATTTCCATCGCCGTCCACGCGACGAGGCCGCCGCCAATAATCCCGAGGAGCGCGGCGAGAAAGGCGAGCACCGGCATCAAGACGACGAGCGCAATGACGCGCGGAAGGACGAGAACCTCCATCGGATCAAGGCCGAGCGCGCGGAGCGCGTCGATCTCTTCGCGGATCTTCATCGTTCCGATCGCGGCGGTGAAGGCGCTGCCCGAGCGTCCGGCGACGAGAATCGCCGCCAGGAGAACGCCGAACTCGCGAAGCACCGAAATGCCGACAAGTTCGACCGTGAAAACCTCGGCGTTGAACAGGCGAAGGATTTTCGCGCCCATGAAGGCGACGACGGCGCC
>JACADX010000331.1 GCA_013389125.1 Parvularculaceae bacterium
GAATAGCGCCGATCCTCAAGACGCAGGAGAAGGCGGCGGCGTTCCTCCTCGACGGCTTTGCGACCGACAAGGTCAAGGCCGGCGAAGCGGCGGCGCGCGTCGCATTCGGCGCGCGGCTTCGATCCTACCGCTTTGACAAGTACCGGACGCGGCTTGAGAAAGACCAGAAGCCGGCGCTCGACAAGCTCATCGTCGTGACGCCCGTCGCCGACGCCAAGACAAAATACGCAAATCTCGAGAAGGTCGCCGACGGCGTCTTCCTGACTCGCGATCTTGTTTCCGAGCCGCCGAATGTTCTTTATCCGGAGAATTTCGCCGCGCGCTGCAAGGCGCTGCAATCCCTCGGCGTCAAGGTGACGGTTCTCGGCGCGAAGGAGATGCAAAAACTCGGCATGGGCATGCTTCTCGGCGTCGGGCAGGGCTCGGCGCGAGAACCTAAACTCGTCGCGATGGAGTGGGCCGGCGGCAAGAAGGACGACGCGCCGGTCGCTTTCGTCGGCAAGGGCGTCTGTTTCGACTCCGGCGGCATTTCCTTAAAGCCCGGTCCAGGCATGGAGGACATGAAGTGGGACATGGGCGGCGCCGGCGCCGTGGTCGGCGCGATCGCCGCTCTCGCCGGACGCAAGGCGAAGGCGAACGTCGTCGGCGTCATCGGGCTTGTCGAGAACATGCCGGACGGAAACGCGCAGCGCCCTTCGGACATCGTGACGTCGATGTCGGGCCAAACGGTCGAAATCCTGAACACGGACGCGGAGGGCCGCCTCGTTCTCGGCGACGCCGTCTGGTGGACGCAGGAGATATACAAGCCAAAGGCGATGATCGATCTCGCGACCTTGACCGGCGCGATCGTAATCGCGCTCGCGCATGAATACGCCGGACTTTTCTCGCAGGATGACAAGCTCGCCGCGCAGATCGAAGCGGCGGCGAAATCTTCGGGCGACGCAGTATGGCGCATGCCGCTCGCCAAGGCGCATTACGACGCCATCAAGTCGGATGTCGCCGACATAAAGAACATCGGCCCGCGCGAGGGCGGCTCTTCAAGCGCGGCGGCGTTCATCGGCAAGTTCGTGAAGGAAGGCCAGTCCTGGGCGCACATCGACATCGCCGGCATGGCGTGGCAATCGAAGGACAAGGCGACCTGCCCGAAAGGCGGCTCCGGATACGGCGTGCGGCTTCTTGATGAGTTCATTCGCGCCAATTACGAGTGACCATGTACGCGCCGTCTTCATTTCGGGTCGATGATCCCGCGGCGGCGTTCGAACTGATCGACCGGTTCGGCTTTGCGACCTTGATCACGGTCAAGGACGGCCGGAGCGTCGTCTCGCACCTGCCGATGATCGCGGACGCGGAGCGCCGCGTGTTACGCGGGCATCTCGCCCGCGCCAATTCGCATTCCGCGCTGATCGATGGAGCGCGGCATCTTGCGGTCTTTACCGGCGCGAACGCCTATGTCTCGCCGGACTGGTACGAGGCTGCGACGGACGTTCCGACCTGGAATTACTCAGCCGTTCATGTCGAAGGCGCTGCGCGCGTCTTTTCGGATTCAAATGACGTCGACGCGCTGCTGGGCGAACTTTCCGACCGTCATGAAGGCCGGCGTCTCGATCTCGACGAGGGCAGGTTCTGGAAATTGTCGAAACTGCCCTCTGAAATGCTTCGCTGCCTGCGCGCCGCAATCGTCGCGTTTGAGATCGCGGCGGACCGCATCGAGTACAAGGCGAAGCTCAGCCAGAACCGAAGCGCCGCCGACATGGCGCGGGTGGTTGAAAAGCTCGAGCGCGGCGACGCGATGGCGCGCGCCGTGGCGAACGCGATGCGGGACCGCGGCGGCGCGCGATGACGGAAGTCCTCTTTTATCATCTCGAACGCGCCTCGCTTGAAAGCGTCTTGCCGGGCCTTCTCGAGCGAACGCTCGAACGGGGATGGAAGGCCATCGTGCGCTGCGGCTCGAAGGAGACGGCCGCGCGCCTTGACGACGTCTTGTGGACTTTCAGCGACGAGTCTTTCCTGCCGCATTCGGCCGAGCCCGAGGGCGCGGCGTCGCAGCCGGTCTGGCTCACCGCGGAAGATGCGGTCCCGAACGCCGCCGATGTTCTTTTCCTCGTCGACAATGCGGCCGCGGACGCCGGCGCCATCGCCGGCTTCGTCCGCTGCGTCTCGATCTTTGACGGCGGCGACGACAAAGCGGTCGCCGCCGCGCGCGATTTCTGGAAGGCCGTGAAGGCGGCCGGTCATGAGGCGACCTACTGGAAACATTCGCCGCAGGGCCGCTGGGAAAAACAGGCCTAGCGCGCCGGGCCCAGAAGCGGGAGCCGGTTTTGCGCGAGTGAGGCGCGGAGCGGCGAACGCGCGCTGGAATGATCGCGCCCGACGATCTGGCGCCCTGCGCGCGGCGCGCGAAATCGCCGACGAAAATACAATCGAGAGAATGCTCGGGCGAGCGACGGATTTTCCGGCCGCGGACGTTTACGTGATGGGCGCGGCGACAGCCGGGCCCGCCGGCTCTTTGTAAAGTGAAGTTGGTTCGGCGCGCGGCCTTTCCGCTGCGCGGCGAAGAAGGCGAAAAACGCGGGCGGCCATGAGCCGGACCGCGGAACCTTGCGCGCAAACCCGCCGGAAAGGGCGCCCAATTCCGGGGCGAAAATGCGCCGTTTTCCGCAACGATCCGCGGAAATGGCGGAAACGCGCTGCGCGGCGGCGATGCGGATAGGCGCCCAATCGCGACGACAGGCGGCCGCACGGTTGAGCCGTCCGGCGCGCGGCGGAGAGTGAAGACGCACGCGCCGGATGAAAGGAGGCCTCCGGTTTCCCGGCGGCCTCTCGAGATCCGTGTCGCGTCGAAGAGCGACAAACGGAGACATCGAACGCTATTGCACAGCGAGCGATTTCTGCCTGACCCAGCCGTCGACGCCGGTCGCAAAATCGACGCGCCACCATGTCGTGCCGCTGTGCGATCCAGGTCCGGCGACGATGACGCCGATAGAACCTGACGGCTGAACGCCGATCCGCGGACCAGACAACGGCTCATGCACGGCCGCGCGTCCGGTGGTTGCAACGGTTGCGCCGATCGCGAAGCCGCCTCCGCTCGAATCGTCATTGACGATGACCCCGTTTGCCGCCGCCGTCGTGATCGTGGCGTTCGTCGGGTTCGATAGCGTGACGGTGAAACCTTCGTCAGGCTCGCTCGTCGTGTCGCCAGAGACGTTTACCGTCACCACTTCCGAGGAGTCGTTGACGGCGAAGTTGACGGTTCCGGACGGAAATGCGCCGCCGAAATCCGCAGCGTTCGCCGGATTGGCGCCGGAGCCTGTCACTGCGAATGAGGCGGAAGAGGCGGCCGAGAGATCACCGGACCGAGTCACCGTGAA
>JACADX010000405.1 GCA_013389125.1 Parvularculaceae bacterium
CGAGGAGGGCGCCGGCGTCGGGCCTTGCCGCCGCCGCGTCCACGGACGCGGTCTGAGGTTCGGCGCGCCGGCCGCAGGCGGCGATCGCCGCGAGGACCGCGATGACGGCGAGAAGGCGCAATTTGTCGGTCATGTCGTTGGGGGGGCCGGCGCGACGGCGATTTCCATTCTCAAAACCTAGGGCGTTTCGCGGGAAAGGGGAATCGGCTCGATCGCCTATTCGGCGCGCCTCTTGAACGACTGAAATCGGCGCCTATCTCAGCTTCGCCGGAGGCCGTTGCGGCTCCGGCGTTGGCGCGGTCGCCGAGAAAGGCCGGCCCGCCGATCAGCGACCTTGCTTCTTGAAGGAGGACCTTTATGCGCAGCTACGACTTGACGCCCCTTTATCGAACGACGATCGGTTTCGACCGGATGTTCGACCTTCTCGACAATCTCGGCAAATCGGAAGCGACCGGCTACCCGCCCTACAACATCGAGCGGGTCGATGAAGACCGCTATCGGATCACCCTCGCCGTCGCCGGATTCTCGGAGAAGGATATCGACATCGAACTTCACGAGAACACCTTGAAGGTCGTCGGCGCGCGTCCCGACGCCGACGAACAGCGAAACTATCTGCATCAGGGGATCGCCGGCCGCTCGTTCGAGCGTCGCTTCCAGCTCGCCGACCATGTGAAAGTCGACAGCGCGAGTCTCGCGAACGGCCTTTTGAACATCGACCTCCGGCGCGAGATTCCCGAAGCCAAGAAACCGAAGAAGATCGAGATCAATTCCGCTGGCGCGAAGATCGAAGTCCTCAAGCCATCGAACGCGGCCTAGCGAACTTTGTTGTGACATCGTCCGCCCCTTGACGATGGTACGCGGAAGCGCCCGCCCAATCCCTCCTGGGCGGGCGTTTCTTTTCGCCCGTGTCCTGGCGGCGATCAGCCGGCGACGAGTTTGCGGGCTTTCTCGAAAATCTCCGCGCCGGCGGCGATGATCGAGCCCGCGTGCATCGGCGCCGGGCCGCCGTCGATTTCGCTGACGATCCCGCCCGCCTCGCGAACGAGAATGATTCCGGCGCCGACGTCCCACGGTTTCAAATTGCGCTCCCAGTAGGCGTCGAAGCGGCCCGCGGCGACAAATGCGAGATCGAGCGCGGCCGAGCCGAACCGGCGGACGCCGGCCGTCTCTTGGAGAGCGCGATCGACCTCCGCCAGCGATTGCGCGCGGCCCGGCCGGCCCTTGAACGGAAGGCCGGTCGCAAACACGCATTCGTCGAGCATGGTCCGGCGCGCGACGCGGATCCGTCTGTCGTTGAGCCATGCGCCGTCGCCTTTTTCAGCCCGGTAAAGTTCGTTCGTCGCCGGATTGTAGACGACGCCGGCATAGGGCTGCCGGTCGCGCTCAAGGCAGATCGAAACCGCGAACTGCGGCAGCCCGTGCAGAAAATTCGTCGTGCCGTCGAGCGGATCGACGACCCAGCGATTGGAGTTGTCGGCGCCTTCGATTTCGCCGCGCTCCTCCATCATGAAGCCGTATTTCGGCCGGCCTTTCGACAGCTCCTCGAAAAGGATCTGCTCGGCCCTGTGGTCGGCGGCGGAAACAAAATCCGCCGCGCCTTTTCGCGCGGTCTGGAGGCCGTCAAGCTCGCCGAAATCGCGCGCAAGACCCCGCGCCGCCTTTTTTGCGGCGTTGATCATCACGGTCATGACGGCGGAAGCGTGCGACATTTGTTGCGTTCTGCGGCGTAGGGCGGCGCACCATAGCGGCGAAAGCCCCCTGCGCAAGGGGGACGGCGCCGCGCTTGTTTTAAGGTTTTGCCCGCTGAACGCGGATTGGTCTAAGCAGCGGTTTGAAAGGACAAGAGCCGCCTTGGACAACGTCCCGCCAGACTCGCCGTCAAAGAGCCAAACCGGCGCGTCGCTCGCAATGCGGGTCGCCAAGAGCGCCGGCTGGATCGTCGGCGGGCGGGTCATCATGGGCCTCTTCGGCTTCCTCAATACGATCATCGTCGCGCGGCTGCTCGTACCGGATGATTTCGGGATCGTGGCGATCGGCCTGACGACGATGCAGATCCTCACCAATCTCTCCGACATCGGCGTCAGTCAGGCCGTCATCAAGTTTCGCGACGCCGACCGCGCCGATCTCGACACGCTGTTCAGCTTGTCGGCGATCCGCGGCGCCGTCATCGCCGCGCTCCTCGCCGCCGCCGCGCCGTTCGCGGCGGCGTTTTACGGCGATCCGCGAGTTTTCTGGGTCTTTCTCGGCGTCGCCGCCTATCCGCTGCTGACGGGATTCATCAACCCGCGCTTTTACGAGTTTGAGCGCCTCCTCGATTATTCCAAGGAATTCATCGCGGCAGTCGCCAACAAACTCGCCGGCGTCATCGTGTCGATCGCGATCGCCGTGGTTTTTCGAAGCTATTGGGCGATCATTTTCGGGCTCGCGACCAACGGGCTTGTTCAGCTCATTCTCTCCTACGCCATGCGCCCTTATCGGCCGCGCATCTCCTTTGCGTCGCTCCGGCGCGTCTTGAGTTTTTCAGGATGGCTGACCGGCGTCGGCCTGATGAGCGCGCTCAACAACAAACTCGACCCGCTGGTGCTCGCCCGCGCGGTCGGCGTCGGCGGCGCCGGACATTATTTCATGGGGCTGCAGCTCGCCGAACTGCCGACGCGCGAAATCGCCTTTCCGGCGACGCGCGCGATCTATCCGGGCCTTTCGGAATTGCAGGGCGACCCGGCGCGCGCCAATCAAGCCTTCTTGAAGGGCGTCGAGGCGATGGCGGCGATTGCGACGCCGGCGGCGATCGGATTTGCGCTCGTCGCGCGCGACCTCGTGCCGCTGCTGCTCGGCGACAAGTGGCGGGACGCGGTTCCGGTCGTCGAGATCATCACGCCGGTCATGGGCCTGCAGATGCCGCTTCTCGCGACGCAGTACTACGCCATGGCGCTCGGCTCGACCCGCCTCGTCTTCCTGCGCGAGCTTCTGTTCTTCCTCGTGAGGACGCCGATCTTCATCTGGGCCGCCGTCGCACACGGTCTCGTCGGCGCCGCCTGGGCGGTCGCCGCCTGCGGGCTTCTTCACATCGTCCTTAATCTCGCGCTCTATTCGCGAACCGGCAAGGACGCCTTCTGGCGCCCGGTCTGGCGGATTCGCCGGTCAATCGGCGCCGCCGCGGCGATGATTGCGGCGCTCCTCACGGCAAGGATCAGCGGGACCGTCGGGGATTGGCCGGTTGTCGCGCAGGTCGCAGCCGAAATCGCCCTTGGGGCGCTCGCCTATGCCGGCTGCCACCTTCTGCTTTGGGCTTTTGAAAAGCGGCCGGACGGCGTCGAGCGGATGATCGCCGAGCTTGCGGCTCCGTTCCTTTCAGGGATCGCGCGGCGGCCCCGCTGATCGGGGAAGGCCGCCGTCGCCGTCGCGATCGGAAGGCGGTTCCGGGCGTCGCTGGCGTCAGCTATGAGAATAAATCGACCGACCACGAGGACCTGACCCGATGACGCCGGCCGCTATTCCGACCTCCGATGCGATCGCCGCAAGCGCGTTGAAGCTCATCGTTGAGAACCCGTTCTTCAAGATCGGCGCCGCAAGGATCCGCGGCAACGAATACCGCGTCTTCGAAAACGCGCCGAGAAATCTCGTCGGCGTCTTCGCGCTCGGCGTCCCGCACGGGGAGAAGGACTTCATCTACTACGAAGGCGAAGTCTGGACGCACGCGCGCTTGTGGTCGGAAACGCGCCGCTTTGCGACGGCGCTCTCGGAAGGGCTCGGCGTCAAAAAGGGCGATCGCGTCGCGATCGCGATGCGCAATTTTCCCGAATGGTGCGCCGCCTATATGGCGATCATCGCGCTCGGCGCCGTCGTCGTGCCGCTCAACGCCTGGTGGAAGACGGAAGAACTTCGCTATGCGCTGAAGGATTGCGGCGCGAAGATCGTCATCGTCGACGACAAGCGGCTTGATTACGTCCGCGAGTTCAAGAAGGCGCTCGGCCTGACCTTGATCCTCGTCCGCGCCAAGGGCGAGGGCGCCGACTACGCCTACGCAGATCTTGTCGCAAAAAGCGGCCCCGCCGATCTTTCGACCGTCGACATTGATCCGGACGACGATTTTTCGATCTACTACACGTCAGGATCGACCGGAAATCCGAAGGGCGTCATTCTCACCCATCGCGGCGCGATTACGACGTTGATGTCGTGGACGCTCATTATGGCGGCGATCACCGACGCGAACGGCGGCAAGCCGCTTCACGGCGACAACCCGGGCGTGCTCCTTGGAATTCCGCTTTTTCACGTCACTGGAAGTCATGCGATCTTTATGATGTCGTGGATTCTCGGCAGGCGCATGGCGATGGTTTATCGCTGGGACGCGAGGGCGGCCGTCGACCTCATCAACCGCCATCGTCTCACCAATTTTGTCGGCGTTCCAAACCAGTCCTTCGAACTTATTGAAGCGGCGGGATCAACGCCGATGCCGACGCTGCTCGACATCGGCTCCGGCGGCGCCAAGCGTCCGCCCGAGCATGTCTTTCGCCTCAAGGAGAAATTCCCAAACGCCAATCCGGCGTCCGGCTACGGGCTCACGGAGACTAATGCGAGCGGCTGCGTCATTTCGCTTTCCGACTACCAGAAGCGGCCCGATTCGACGGGCCGTCC
>JACADX010000332.1 GCA_013389125.1 Parvularculaceae bacterium
GACCTGGGACACGGAGGACGATCCCCTTGTTTTGTCGGAGGGCCTGCGCGCGTCGATCACCGCAACGCCCCATTTCGGCTCCGATGAGTTCACGCGGCTTGAAGCGGTCGCGCGCAGCCGCGCAAGTTTCGGCGCGGCGAAGCGGTTCACTGTCGCCGGCCGCGTGCGGGCGGCGGCGACCGCCGGACAGGCGCTCAGATCGCTTCCCGTCAACAAGCGGGTCTATTCCGGCGGCGGCTCATCGGTGCGCGGTTATGACTATCAAGCGGTCGGCCCGCTCGACGCGAACGGCGTGCCGATCGGCGGAAGATCGGCTGTCGAAGCGGCGATCGAAGCGCGCGCGAAAATAACGAAGCGCATCGAGATCGCGGCCTTCGCTGACGCGGGCGCCGTCTATTCGGAGCCGTTTCCGGACTTCGCAGGCGATTACCTTGTCGGCGCAGGCCTTGGCGTCCGGTATTTTTCAGCCCTTGGCCCGATCCGCCTTGATGCGGCGATGCCGCTCGAGAAACGACCGACAGACCGCGACTTCCAGATTTACATCTCGCTCGGACAGCCCTTCTGATGGCGCGCGCGGTTCGCATTGGAGTCTTGTTCGCGATCGCCTTCGTTATCGCGTCGGCCTTCGCGCTTTTCGCCTTGCTGGCGACGCCGTTCGGCGCGGCGATTCTTAAGCCCGCGCTTGAGACGGCGCTTGGCGACGCGTCGGGCGGCGACGCGCGAATCGGCTCGCTCAAAGGCCGCCTTCCGCATGAAGTCATTCTTGAGAACGTCAAGCTGACGGCGGACGGGACCGACTGGCTCGTTATCGATCGAGCCGAGATCGATTGGCGACCGCGCGAACTGTTGGCGCGGAGCCTTGAGATCGAAAAGATCAGCATTGACGGCGCGACGCTGATTTCGGCCCCGCCTGACCGCGAAGACAAGACGCCGCGCGGCTTCGAGCTTCCAGAGAAGCTGCCGAACGTGAAGGTCGACGAGATTTTGCTGACGAATGTCCGGATCGCGGACTCATTTGCCGGCGCAGCGCTCCGATTTGACGGAGTCGGCGCGGTTTCAACCGGCGAGACGGCGTTTGACGCTCAGTTCAACGCAACGAGCAGCGGCGAGCGCGACTTTGTTTCGCTGCGCATTCTGCGATCCGGCGACTCGCTCGACACGGAAGTGACGATCGCCTCAAAGGCGGACGGCGCGATCGCGGCGCTAGCCGGGCTCGGCGACGAAATCTATGTCGAAGCGTCGGGCGAGGGTCCCCTTGCCGCCTACGCTGTGAATTTTCAATCGCGACTCGGCGCTCTCGGCGATTTCAGCGGCCGCCTCGGAGCCGACCTCAAACGCCTTCAGTCCGTCGCCATCGACGCGTCGGCCAGCTTTGGCGAGCGTCTTGATGATCTTGCGCGGATCGCCGGTCCCGGCGCAACGCTGAAAGCCGCCTTTACGCCAGTCGAAAATGGCGGCGATCTCGCCGTCGAAGCGCTCTGGTCGGAGCTTGGCGTCATCGACGGCGTCATCGGCTGGAGAAATCGCGGCGCGAGGCTTTCAACCGTCGAACTTGACGCAAGCGCCGCGCTTGCCGCGCAATGGCGGCCGGACATTCGTCGATATGTCGGCGATAGGATCGCCGTAAAGGGCGCGCTTGCGCCGAGGGCTGGCGCCTATGTCGTCGATGCAATCGTCGACGCGGCGCGCTTTGACGGCGAACTCTCCGGCGTCGAAACGGACCTTAGAACCTACGCCCGCGGACCCGCGAAAGCCGTCCTTGATGCGAACGCGGCGCTGCCGCCCCTCCTCTCGGACGGCGCCTCAGCGGCGGGGCCTGCGGAAATCTTGTTTGGCGAGAGCGTCAGCGCGACGTCGGTGACGCTTGCCGGGAAAGGCGGCGCGACGTTCAAGGGCGACGCAACCTACGACTTCAATTCGAAAAAATTCTCGGTCAAGGGGGCTGTCTCGGCGCCGCCGGCGTTCCTCGCTCGCTTCAATCCCAAAATTGGAGCGTCCGGAATATCGAGCGCCGTCATCGACATCAAAGGCGCAACGCAGGATTTCGGCGGCACGATCGTCGCGACGGCGCTGCCTTTGCGATACGGACGCGCGCGCTTCGGCGCAGCGCGCGTCGCCCTCGCCATCGCGGATTCGCCCGCCGCGCCATCGGGAACGATAACCGCCCGTGAGATCAACGGCGCGCGACGCCTGTCCGCGAAATTCGCCCGATCGGGCGCAGGCGCCTGGCGGATCGGCGCCCTTGACTATTCCGGACGCGGATACGCGTTGAACGGTTCGGCCGCGCTTGATCCAGCGGCCTCGCGTCTTGCGCTTGATCTTTCCTATCGGGGCGATGGGGACGCCGAACCCTGGCCCGGACTGCGGGTCGCCGGGATGATCGGCGCCAAGGGTTCGCTCGGCGGTCAGGAGGGATCTGACGCCCTGCTCGTGCGCGCTTCGCTGATTTCCTCCGGCGGACTTCGCATCGCGGGCCTTGCCGCGCGCGCTGAAGGCTCGACGGCGAAGTTCTCCGTCGCGGCGCAATCATCAGAACTGACCTTGGGGCGGCTGCTGCCGCTTACGCGCGTTTCGACGACCGCGACCGCAACGTTGACCGACATGCTGAGCGTCTCCTTGCACTCGCTCGACGGCGTCATTGACGGCGCGGCGCTGCGCCTTTCCGAGCCGGCTCGGATCGTCGTCGGCGACGAGACCGTCGTCGACCGATTCCGCGCGACGATCGGCGAGCGCGGATCGCTTGCGTTCGACGGCGCATTATCAAGAAAGCGCTGGCGCGCCAGGGCGGTTGCGGCGTCCGCGCCGATCGCCGGCGCCGCCTCAACGCTTGATGCGACCCTCGACCTTGATACGGACAAGTCGGCGCCCGCGTCCGGAACGTTCAAAGTGTCATCGCTTCTCTCGAAATCCGAGACGGCGCGCCTTTCCGGCCGGTTCGATTGGGACGGAAAGACGGCGCGGTTTGGCGACGACGGCGCGAATCCGGCTTTCGATTTTCATTTGGCGACGCCGCTTCGACTGACGCGCGCTCCGAGCGTTCGCGTCGATGCGAAGGGCGCATTATCGGGCGAGGCGCGCTACAGGGGCCGTCTCGAGACAATCGCCGCGTTTCTTCCTGCGGCGCTGCAATCCCTTGAAGGCGATGTCGCCTTCGATGGAACGGTCGCTGGAACGCTGCAGGCGCCGCGCTTCTCGGGCGGGATGACGATCGCGAAGGGCGCCTACACGGAGCTTTCCTCCGGCCTCAGCATCGTCAAAATCGAGGCAAGGGCGACGGCGGCCGGCGCCGTGGACGGAACGCGCATCGAATTCAGCGGGACCGGCGCGGGTCCGGGCCAGACCGGAGAGACTGTCGCAGCGAGCGGCGAAATTTTTCTTGGGCGCGATTCGAGGCTCTCTTCGAAAATCACGCTCGACAAGGCGAGGCTGAGCGCAGGGCCCGTCGATTCCGTCATCGCGTCAGGCAATGTCGACATTTCCGGACCGTTCGATGCGCTCGAAGCCGCCGGCGATCTCGTGATCAGCGAGCTCAACGCCGGAATTTTCACGCCGGAATCAACCGGCCTTGTCGA
>JACADX010000365.1 GCA_013389125.1 Parvularculaceae bacterium
CTGACCGGCACGCAGGCGCTCGTCGCGATCATGTTGCACCAGCGCCGTTTCGACAGGTCGAACGGACTTAACACTGCGGGCTTTGTCTCCGGCTACCGCGGCTCGCCTCTTGGCGCTCTTGACCAGGCGCTTTGGCGCGCGACGAAATTCCTCAAGCAAGAGGATATCGTGTTTCTGCCGGCGATCAATGAGGACCTTGCTGCAACCGGCATCCTCGGCACGCAGCAGGTGGAGCTCGAAAACGATCGCAACGTCGATGGCGTCTTTGCCATGTGGTACGGCAAAGGTCCCGGCGTCGACCGCGCCGGCGACGCGCTGAAGCACGGCAATGCCTATGGTTCCTCGCCGCATGGCGGCGTTCTCGTCGTCGCCGGAGACGACCACGGCTGCGCCTCGTCATCGATGTCGCATCAATCCGATGTCGCGTTCATGTCGTGGTACATGCCGACGCTCAATCCGGCTTCGGTCGCCGAGTTTATCGAGTATGGCCTTTACGGCTTCGCGTTATCTCGTTTTTCCGGCATGTGGGTCGGCTTCAAGGCGATCTCCGAGACAGTCGAAAGCGCCGCAAGCGTATTGATCCGCGACCCCCCGCGGTTCCGGATTCCCTCCGACTTCGTCATGCCGGAGGGCGGCCTCAACTTTCGCTGGCCGGATTTGCCGGGCATGCAGATCGAACGCCGGATGAAATTCAAGAAGGAGGCGGTTCGAGCGTTTGCGAGGGCCAATCCCATCGACCGCGCAATTTACGCGGTCAAGGACGCGCGATACGGCATCATCACGACCGGCAAGGCGCATCTCGATGTCATGGAGGCGCTCGCCATGCTCGGCATCGACGACCGCCGCGCGCGCGCGATCGGCCTCGACATCTATAAGGTCGGCATTGTCTGGCCTCTCGAGTGCGACGGCGCCGAGCGATTCATGGCCGGCAAGGAGGAAGTGCTCGTCGTCGAGGAAAAGCGCGGCATCATCGAAAGCCAGCTGAAAGAATACATATACGACCGCGCCGTCGCCAAGCCGAAGCTCATCCTTGGCAAGCACGATGAAGCAGGCGCGCCGCTAATTTCCTGGGTCGATGAGCTCTCGCCGTCCGGCCTCGCGCCAATCATCGCGCAACGGCTTTTGCGGG
Source organism: Parvularculaceae bacterium (assembly GCA_013389125.1). Taxonomy (GTDB): domain Bacteria; phylum Pseudomonadota; class Alphaproteobacteria; order Caulobacterales; family Parvularculaceae; genus Amphiplicatus. The sequence continues at coordinate 1,130 of JACADX010000365.1, forward strand.
TATTCCCGGAGCTTGAATTCCGTGAGCCGCTAGCGCGCATCGAGCGCGCGAGAAACGCGATCGAGGCGCCGGGCGGCGCGATGCGCCAGCCCTATTTCTGCTCCGGCTGCCCGCACAACACCTCGACGAAAGTGCCGGAAGGTTCGAAAGCCCTCGCCGGCATCGGCTGCCACTTCATGGCCTCCTGGATGGATCGCGAGACAACGTCGCTCATTCAGATGGGCGGCGAAGGCGTCAACTGGGCGGCGAAGTCGATGTTTCTCAAAGACCGGCCGCACATATTCCAGAACCTCGGCGACGGCACCTATTATCATTCGGGATCGATGGCGATCCGCCAGGCGATCGCGGCGAAAGCGAACATCACCTACAAGATCCTCTTTAACGACGCCGTCGCGATGACCGGCGGCCAGCCCGTCGACGGCGTCATCACCGTCGCGATGATGGCCAATCAGTTGATCGCCGAAGGCGTTTCCAAGATCGTCATCGTCTCCGATCAGCCCGAGAGCGTCATCGAGGCCGGCGGCCTGCCGCACGGCGTCGCCGTGCGCCATCGCGAGGATCTTGACGAGGTGCAGCGCGACCTTCGGGAGATCAAGGGCGTGACAGCGCTCATTTACGAACAGACCTGCGCGGCCGAGAAACGCCGCCGCCGCAAGAAGGGAGAATATCCGGACCCGCCGAGGCGCGTGATGATCAATGATCTCGTCTGCGAAGGATGCGGCGACTGCTCGAAGCAGTCGAATTGCCTTTCCGTCGTTCCGCTTGAAACAGAATTCGGACGCAAACGGAGGATCGATCAGTCGTCGTGCAACAAGGACTATTCCTGCCTTAAGGGTTTTTGCCCGAGCTTCGTCACCATCGAAGGCGGCGCGCTGAAAAAGCCGGACGCCCGCGCGCGCGACGAAAAGCTTGAGGCGCTCCTCGCCGGCCTTCCGCCGCCGCGGATTCCTTCGATCGACCGCGCCTATGATCTGCTTGTCGCCGGCGTCGGCGGCACCGGCGTCGTGACGATCGGCGCGATCGTCACTATGGCGGCGCATCTTGAGGGAAAAGGCGCGAGCGTCCTTGATTTCATGGGCTTCGCGCAGAAAGGCGGCGCGGTGCTTTCCTATGTGCGCCTCGGCGCGTCGCCCGCCGCGCTCAATCAGGCGCGGATCGACGCCGGCGAGGCGGAAGCGCTCATCGCCTGCGACCTCGTCGTCGCGACAGACCCGCGCGCGCTCGGCGTTCTCCAGATCGGCAAGACGCGCGCTGTCGCCAGCACCGACATCCTTCCGACCGCCGATTTCATCCGTGACCGGAACGTTGACTTCGAAGCGCATCGCCGAATCAAGACGTTGCGCAAGGCTTGCGGCGACGGGCATGTCGCGACGATCGACGCCGCCGGCGTCGCGCTCCGCCACCTTGGCGACACCGTATACGCGAACATGCTTCTTCTCGGCTTTGCGTGGCAGGAGGGTCTCGTTCCCGTCAGCGAAGCGGCGCTCGCCCGCGCGATCGAGCTCAACGGAGTCTCGGTCGCTAGCAACATGAAAGCGTTCAGTCTCGGCCGGGCGGCGGCGGTCGATCTTCAAACCGTCATCCGCGCCGCCGGACTTTCAGACGCGGCGCCCGCCGACCCGCCGCTGCAGGAGCTCATCGAGCGGCGCGCTGAATTTCTCGCTGCGTACCAGAATAAGTCGTATGCGGATCGTTATCGCGGCTTTGTCGAAGACGTCGCGACCAAGGCCGCTTTGGTCGACGGCGCCGGGGCTTTTGTCCGCGCCGTCGCGAAAGGCCTCTTCAAGCTCATGGCCTACAAGGACGAATACGAGGTGGCGCGGCTCCATGTCGACGGCGCGTTTCGAAAGAAAATCGCCGCAGAATTCTCCGGCGACTACCGCATCAAATTCCACATGGCGCCGCCCGTCATCGATCGCGGCCTTGACGCCGACGGCCGCCCAAAGAAGTCCGAGTTCGGACCTTGGATGTACCAGGTTCTTTCCGTCCTTCGCCGGTTCAAATTCCTTCGCGGAACGGCCTTCGACCCCTTCGGCCGCAGCGAGGAGCGCCGTCTCGAACGTCGACTGATCGAAGAGTATCGCGCCCGCATCGCGGATATCGCACAGCGTCTGACGCATGAGAATCTTAGCGCCGCCGTCGCCATTGCGAGCTTGCCCGAGGACATCCGCGGTTACGGGCCGGTCAAGCGCGCCTCGATTAAAGCGGCCGATGAACGGCTTGCGGGCCTCATGGATTCCTTTAATCAGTCGCCCTCTGCCGCAGCAGCCTGAGAACGCCGATGTTCGCCGACCTCGCCGCCCTGCCGCCCGACGCGCTTTTGGGTCTTACCAAACTCTTCAACGAGGACCAAAGGACGCGGAAAATCGATCTTGGCGTCGGCGTATACCGCACGCCCGACAATCGGACGCCGGTGATGGAGGCTGTCGCTTCGGCGCAGCGCCGTCTCGTCGAGCGTGAGACGACAAAGGTCTACATCGCGCCCGAGGGCGCGCCGGGGTTTGGCGACGCGCTGCACGGCCTCGTTTTTGGGCCAACGATAGCCGTCGATCGCTGCGCCGTCGTGCAAACGCCTGGCGGCTGCGGTGCGTTGCGCGTCGGCGCCGAACTTGTGAAACGCGCCGGCGCCCAGTCGATTGCGATCGGTTCGCCGACCTGGGCCAATCACCACCCGCTGCTTTCGGCGACGGGGCTCGCCATCCGGATGATCCCCTATTACGACGCGAAGTCCGGCGGCGTCGATTTTGGCGCCTTTTACGACGCCGCCTCGCGCCTTTCCGCGTCGGATGCGCTTCTCCTCCATGGCGGCTGCCATAACCCGACGGGCGCCGACCTCTCGCTTGAGGAAATCGACGCGATCATCGAACTTGCCGCAGAACGCGGCTTTCTGCCTTTCGTCGATTTCGCCTATCACGGCTTCGCGCGAGATCTTGAAGAGGACGCGACGATGATTCGCCGCATGGCTGAGCGCCTGCCGGAGTTTCTCGTTTCCTATTCCTGCTCGAAGCATTTCGGCCTTTACCGCGAACGGACGGGCGCTCTGATCGCCGTCGGCGAGGACGCCGCCCGCGCCGCCGCGATGAAGAGTCATGTCGTCAACATCGCGCGCCAGATCTATTCGATGCCTCCAGCGCATGGCGGATTTCTGGTGGCGGACATTCTTTCTACGCCCGAGCTTGCTGCGAGCTGGCGGCGCGAACTGGAGGCGATGCGACAGACCGTCGCCGGAAATCGCCGGCTCCTTGTTAAGACCGCGCGCGAGCATCAGCTGGGCGCGCGCCTCGACTTTATCGAGCGCCAGCACGGCATGTTCTCGCTCCTGCCGGTCGACGAGCGCCAGGTCCTTGCGCTCCGGGAGCGCCACGGCATCTATGTCGCCGCAAACGGGCGCGCCAATCTCTGCGGCGTCAACGAAGGCAATGTCGACCACCTCTGCGAGGCGCTCTCAGACGTTCTCGC
>JACADX010000406.1 GCA_013389125.1 Parvularculaceae bacterium
GCCGTCGATCGAGTCAGCGCCCGCCCCGCCCCGGAAATAGTCGGATTGCGCGCCGCCGATGAGCGTGTCCGCGCCGCCGTCGCCGAAAAGCTGGTCAAAGCCATCAAGTCCGACAAGGTAATCGTCGAAACTTCCGCCGATAATCGTGTCATCGCCGCTGAGCAGCAGCGTCAGGAGCCCAACGGCGTCGGACGCGTCGATCAGCGCCTGCACTGCTGTCGCCGCATAGGCGCCGCCCGTCAGTTCAAGATCGATCAGGGCGCTGTCTTCGGTGCGGATGCCGGTGACTGTCCCGCCCGTCAGTCGGCCGCCGCCGTCATAGGTGAAGCCGGCGCCCGAGATGTACCAGACGTAATTGGCCGACGCCGGAGATTGTCCGATGACAAGGAGCGTTGACGACGAGCTGATGATCGGGTCGGTGAAAAGGCCGCCGAAATCAATAGTCGCGGGATTTAGGTCGATGTCGACGGCCGCCGGACCGTGAACGAGAAGCGCCATTGCGAACTCCCCCTGAAAGGACCTGCGGGACATAGCATTGTTGAGATCGCACCGCGACTGCAATTCTAACGGGAAACGTCCCATAACAGCCGCGCAGCGACAAAGAGAATGAGAACGCCGGTCACGCGCTTGATCGCCTTTGCCGGCAATTTGCGGGACCCGATGAAACCGCCGGCAAGTCCGCCCGTCATCACCGCAAGCGGCAATGGCCAATAAGGCTCGAGGTCATTCAGTCTGTCGAAGTCGTCGAGCTTCGCCAGCTGACCCCATAACCCGAATAACGAATTGACGAGAATGAAGACGCTGGCAGCGCCGGCGATCTCATGCGCGCGTCCCCAACGGATGATATGCAGGAACGGCGCAAGGAAAATTCCGCCGCCGATCCCGACAAGTCCCGACAGAAATCCGATTCCGCCTCCGACCGCGACGGCGATGGCGACGGGTCTCGCGCGGGTTCCGGGTTTCGCTTCAGCCGCGTCGACGAAAATGACAAATCCTGCAACGAGGAGCGTAAGGCCGAGCATCCAGCCGAACGCCTCCTCCGGAACCGGAATTCTGCCGCCGATCCACGCCGCCGGCGCGGACAACAGACAAAGCGGCGCGACCTCTGAGAGCCGCATGCGGCGTGCGCGAAGGAATTGCGCGGCGCTCACTGCGACAACAATGACATTGCAGGCGAGAGAAATCGACGGAAGCAGCCGGTAGTCCGTTCCGTTGAGCAAGAGAAGCGCACTGTATGTCGAGCCGCCGCCAAACCCCGCCATTGAATAGAGCAGCGCGGTCAGCAGGAAGGCGGGCGGGAGCCAGGGCGCCATGCCGTCCTAGCCCCGACCCCTCTTTGCAAGCCGACGGTAAGCGTGCAGCAAAGGCTCGGTGTAGCCGTTCGGCGACTTTTCGCCCTCATAGACGAGAGCCTTCGCCGCCTTGAACGCAATGTTTCCGTCAGGATCATCCGACATCGGACGATAGGCCGGATCGCCGGCGTTCTGGGCGTCGACCTTCGCCGCCATCCTCAGAAAAGCGCGATCGACCAGTTCTCGCGAGCAGACGCCGTGCCGCAGCCAGTTCGCGACGTGCTGGGATGAGATCCGCAGCGTCGCGCGGTCCTCCATAAGGCCGACATCGTTGATATCCGGGACCTTTGAACAGCCGACGCCCTGATCGATCCACCGAACGACGTAACCAAGAATACCTTGTATATTGTTTTCAAGCTCGCGCTCGACGTCTTCGTCGCTGAAGTTCGCGCCCGCTGCGAGCGGTATCGTCAGCAGCCTGTCGAGCCCCGGCGTCGGCGCCGCCGCGAGTTCCCGCTGGCGCGCGAAAACGTCGACACGATGATAGTGGATGGCGTGGAGCGTCGCGGCGGTCGGACTTGGAACCCATGCCGTATTGGCGCCGCTTTTCGGATGTCCGATCTTCTGCTCCAGCATGTCCGCCATCCGATCGGGCGCCGCCCACATTCCTTTGCCGATCTGCGCTTTCCCCGAAAGCCCGCAGGCGAGTCCGATCCCGACATTGCGGTCTTCATAGGCCTTGATCCATGTCGAGCTTTTGATGTCGCCTTTCCGGATCACGGCGCCGGCGCGCATCGAGGTGTGGATTTCATCGCCGGTGCGGTCGAGAAATCCCGTGTTGATGAAGACGATCCGGTCGGCGACCGCCTTGATGCAGGCGGCGAGATTGGCTGAGGTTCGCCGTTCTTCATCCATCATGCCGACTTTGAGCGTGTGAGGGGGGTAGCCAAGCAATTTCTCCGTCGCCGCGAACAGCCTGTCCGTGAACGCCGCCTCCTCAGGACCGTGCATCTTGGGTTTCACGATATAGACCGAGCCCGCGACGCTGTTCTGGAAGCGCCCAGCGCGCCGCAGATCGACGCCGGCGATAAGGCTTGTGACGATGCAATCGAGAACGCCCTCGAACGCCTCCGCTCCGTTTTCAAGCCGCACCGCCGGCGTCGTCATCAGATGGCCGACATTGCGGACAAGAAGGACGCTTCGGCCCTTAAGGCGCAGCGGCGCGCCGTCCGGCGACAGGTAATCGCGGTCGGGATTGAGCGTGCGCCGCACCATCCCGCCGCCTTTCGGAAAGCTCGCCTCCAGCGTTCCCTTAAGGAGACCTAACCATGTCGCGTAGGCCTCAACCTTGTCGAAGGCGTCGACTGCGGCGATCGAATCCTCAAGATCGATGATCGTGGTCAGCGCCGCTTCCATGATGACGTCGGCGACGCCGGCGCGATGCGTCTTGCCGATCGGATGCGCGCGATCGATCGCAATCTCGATGTGAAGGCCGTTGTTCCTCAATAGCACTGCGGAAGGCGAAGTCGGATCGCCGCGCCAGCCCGCAAACTGCAATGAATTCTTGAGCGGCGGGTGCAGCGCGCCGGATGCGACGGCGTAGGCGTCTGCATCGGCGTGGCTGCCGGATTTCAGCGGCGCGATCTCGTCAAGGAACTTCGCTGTCCAGGCGATCACTTGATCGCCACGCGCGCTGTCGTAGGCGCCGGGCTTTGGCGCGCCGGGCAGCGCATCCGTTCCGTAGAGCGCGTCATAAAGGCTGCCCCATCGCGCATTCGCGGCGTTGAGCGCAAACCGGGCGTTGCGGGCCGGAACGACAAGCTGCGGGCCCGCCGTCGTCGCGATCTCAGGATCGACATTCGTCGTCCTTATCGTGAAAGGAGCCGGTTCATCGACGAGGTAGCCGATTTCTCGCAGAAACCGGATATACTCTCCCTGATCGATCTCGCGGCCCCGTCTCGCGTCGTGCCAGGCGTCGATCCGGTTCTGCAGGTCATCCCGCTTTGCAAGAAGGCGCCGGTTCTGGGGCGTGAGTTCCGCGTAGATCGCGGCGACCCCTTTCCAGAACGCGTCCATTGAAAGACCCGACCCGCCGAGGCACTCCGTCTCAATGAAATCCGCGAGCGGCTTGTCGACCTGAAGCCCGGCCCGATCGAGATACGCCATGGAAATTCGCCCTCCTTCCGCGACAGATCGCTATCGAGGGACTAGTCAATCATAGCCTGTCGGGCAAGCGCGAGGTCCGCTTCCGCTATTCCCCCTTGAGGCGCATCCCAACATAGCGGCGGATGTCGAGGCTCTCATCCTCCATCGGTGCGTAATAGCCTCGGTCATGCGCATGAGCGGTCATTCCTTGCTGCACGC
>JACADX010000250.1 GCA_013389125.1 Parvularculaceae bacterium
CGTGGGCTCGGAGATTTGTATAAGAGACAGACATAGTCCGTCAACGCGGCGACGCCGGCGTCGATCTCGGGGAGCTCATGCGGCTGAAAGAATCCGATGCCGCGGGCCGCGTCGGCGACCCACTTTGAAAATTCCGGCCAGTCCTCGGGCGGGGCGCCGATGATCTCCGCGATGACGCGCGCCGGGACAGCTCGACAGAATAAGTCTAGAAAATTGACGGGGCCCTTGCCGCGATGCGCCTCGATGACCTCGGCCGCGATTTCGCGCACGCGGGGCCGCATGCCGTCCATCAGCTTGAAAGCGAAGGTTCGCGCCATCGGCGCGCGGCGGCGCTTGTGAACGTCGCCGTTCGCGAAGAGCATGGCGTTCTTGTAAAGGTCGTACAGCGGACCGGAACTGATGCCGCGCAGCATCATGCCTTCAAGCTCGAATTGGCGCGTGTTCGCGTTGTCGAGCAGCATGTCCATGTAACGAAAGGGGAAAACGATATAAACGCCGAGGTCGTTGAGACCCACGGAGCCCCTCTTGCGCGCCTCTCGGTAATAGCCGTGCGGGTCGTCGTAAGAAGCGACCGAGTCGACAGGAATAGGCTCGCTCATTGGCGTCGCCGCCATTGCGGACATAGGCATTCTCCCTCAATCCAAGTGTCGCATGGTCGGTCTTTGACCTCAATCGACGATATCAAGGCCCATTTCACGATACCGCGCGGGCTCTTCGGTCCAGCCTTCGCGGACGCTGACCGTCAAGAAGAGGTGGACGGGCTCGCCGAAGAGCCCGGTCAGCTCCTTGCGCGCCGCCTCGCCGATCGCCTTCAAGGTCCCGCCGCCCTTGCCGAGGACGATCGGGCGATGGCCTTCGCGGCTGACATAGATCGTCTGCTCGATCTTCAACTCCCCCTTCTTCGTGCGCGACCACGACGTCGTCTCAACCGTCGACTCATAGGGAAGCTCCTGATGGAGCCGCTTGAAGACTTTCTCCCGTGTCACCTCGGCGGCCATCAGCCGGTCCGAGATGTCAGAGAGCTGATCGTCCGGATACATCCACGCGCCTTCCGGCGCGCGCGCGACGAGATGCGTCTTGAGGTCCGCGACGCCGTCGCCGGTCTCCGCCGAAATGAGAAACGTCTCCTCGTAAACGCCCTGCACGGCCATGCCGGCGATGAGTTTCAGAAGGTTCGGCCGCGCGACCTTGTCGATCTTGTTGAGCACGAGCGCGGCTTTCCGTCCCCGCTTTTTCAGCTCCTCAATGATCGCTTCCGTATCAGCGGTCGATTTCGACGGACCGGCGAGCTGCGCCGCCGCGTCGACGACATGCAGGACCGCGTCGGCGCCCTCGATCCCCTCCCAGGCCGCCGCGACCATGGCGCGGTCAAGCCGCCGGCGCGGACTGAATATGCCCGGCGTGTCGGTGAATACGAGCTGCGTCTCGCCCTCGATCGCAATGCCGCGGATGCGCGCGCGCGTCGTCTGCACCTTTTGCGTGAAAATCGACACTTTCGCGCCGACCAGCGCGTTGACGAGCGTCGATTTCCCGGCGTTTGGCGCGCCGATGACGGCGATAAAGGATGATCTCTTCATCGCGCCAAACGCATTCTTGCGATTGATCGCCTTCGCGATCGGGGCGGCGCGCCGATGACGGCGATGAATGAGGACTTCGTCACGGCGCCGAACGCGCGCTTGCGCGTGATCGCCTTCGCGACCGGGGCCGCGCGCTTATTCGCCATCGACCCAGACCTTTTCGCGAACGAGGAACGAGGCCGCGGCGGTCATCTGCGCTTCGCGCTTTGAAAGGCCTTCCGCGCGCACCGGCTTGAAGCCCTTGACGTGAACGTCGATCGTGAAGGCAGGCGCGTGCGCCGGCCCTTCGGCGTTGACGACTTCGTATTTCGGCGGCCCGAGACCGCGTTCCTGGCTCCATTCCTGCAAGGTCGTCTTGGCGTCGCGGTGGCGCGTCGAAAGCGCTTCGAGGTTCGGCGTCCAGAAGAGGTCATAGGCCTTGCGCGCCGCTTCCAATCCGCCGTCGATATAAAGCGCGCCAAGCAGCGCCTCGCACGCGTCGCCGAGTATCGCCTTCTTGCGCCGCCCGCCGGATTCCTCCTCCTGCGCCGACATCTTGATAAGCTTGTCGAGCCCAAACGCCAGCGCCGCCTTGGCGCAAGTCTCTTTGCGGACGAGCGCGTTAAAGCGGGGCGCGAGATCGCCCTCCCGCATTTTCGGATATTTCCGCCACAGCGCTTCCGCGGTCATGAGGCCGAGGACGCGGTCGCCAAGAAATTCAAGCCGTTCGAGATCGCCGACTTTCGACGTCGCGTCCAGCGAAGAGTGCGTCAGCGACTTCTTGAGAAGACTGGGGTCGGCGAATTTCCAGCCGATTCTTTCCTGCAGCGCTGCAAGGCCCTTTGCGCTCATTTCACGGGATCGAGGATGCGTCCGTAGCGGATGGCGAACGGCCAGTTCCAGAACTGCCAGAGCGCCGCGCGTTCGCCGTCGACCGAGAAGAAGATGCGCTCCGCGCGCCCGACGAGATCATCCGCCGGCACGTAGGAGACTTGCGCCGTGCGGCTGTCCTGGCTTTGATCGCGATTGTCGCCCATCATGAAATAGTGGCCGGTCGGAACCTGAAACGGGCCGACATGGTCGAGATTGCCGCTGTCGCCGTCGCATTCTTGAACGATGTATGAAACGCCGTTCGGCAGCGTTTCGCGATAGCGCGGCGCCTCAACGGCCCCGAACCGGTCGCAGACGCCGCGCGCCATGCCGGCGAATTCCTTGCCGACCGGCTCGCCGTTGATGACGAGGCGTCCCTCGATCATGCGGATTTCATCGCCCGGCAGGCCGATGACGCGCTTGATGTAATCCTTGTTGCCGTCGCGGCGCGCCTTGAAGACGACGATGTCGCCGCGCTCCGGCCCCTTGCTCGACAGGATTCGGCCATGCGCGTTGATGCGCGTCAGCGGATAGACGAGCGAGGCGCGCGAATAGCCGTAAGTGGGCTTCGACACGTAAAGGAAGTCGCCGACCTGCAAGGTCGGCTTCATCGAGCCTGAAGGAATGTTGAACGGTTGGAAGATGACGATGCGCAACACGAGCGCGATCGCGACGGCGTAAAAAACCGTCTTGGCGAGGTCCCAGGCCTCTTCGGCCGCGGTCATCTCCTTCTTTGCCGCGTCGGCCGCCTTCGTTTCGCTTTTCGCTCCCCCGAGCTTGAAACCGCCGAGCTTGAAACCGCCGATCTTGAAATCGAACGCCATTGGACTTCGTACCCCTGCTCTCTCTTGCGGCTGGCGCTACTTCAGGCCCCTTCCGCCGCGGGCCGAGCGTAGATGATGACAATCGCCTGGGCCAAGGGGAACTCGTCCGTGATGGTCAGGTGAATATCAGCGAGATGGCCCGGCGGCGTAATTTCTTCAAGTCTTTTCAAGGCCCCCCCGGCGAGTTTCAGCGTCGGTTTGCCGCCCGGCAGGTTGACGACCCCCATATCCCGCCAGAAGACCCCCCTCGAC
>JACADX010000001.1 GCA_013389125.1 Parvularculaceae bacterium
CTCGGCGACGTCGCGGTCGCCGTGTCGGATTTCGAGCCGATGCGGGAGCGCATGAAGCGCGCGATCGACCAGCTTGAACGCGCGAAACCTAAGGGCGTCGACAAGGAAACGCTTTCAGAATCGATCGCGCTCTTGCGGATGCTCTGGGAAAGCAAATTCACCTTCCTCGGCGTCAGGCGCTACGAATTTTCCTCCAAAGGCGGCAAGAAGTCGTTCACCCGCGACGAGACCGGCGACCTTGGAATCCTCAAGAACAGCGCCAAGCGCGTCCTTAAGACGACATTTTCCGGCGAAGGCGAGCTTTCGCCGTCGGTCGCCGCCTTCCTCGCCTCGAACGAGCCGCTCATCATCACCAAGGCGAATGCGCGATCGACGGTGCACCGGCGCGTGCACATGGATTATGTCGGCGTCAAGACCTATGACGATTCCGGAAAGCTGACCGGCGAAGAAAGGTTTGTCGGGCTCTTGACGTCCGACATTTATAATCGTCCGGCCTCTGACATACCAATCCTGCGGGTGAAGGAGCGAAAGGTCGTCGAGGCTGCGGGTTTTCGCGCCGGGGGGCACAACGCCAAGGCGCTGACGCATATTCTCGAGACGTTTCCGCGCGATGAGATTTTGCAGTGCGACGTCGAAACGCTGCAGGAGATGGCGCTCGGCATCTTGCGTCTCTATAAGCGCCCGCGCACGAAGGTTTTCGTCCGCCGCGACCGGTTTGACCGATTCGTCTCGGCGCTGGTCTTCGTTCCGCGCGACCGGTTTTCGTCATCCGTCCGCGAAGCCGTCGGCAAGGCCATCGCCGAGGCCTATGACGGATATGTCGCCGCGTTCAATTCGCATTTCGGCGACGCCTCGCTCGTGCGCGTGCATTATATCGTCGGCGTCAATCCCGGCGCGGGCGAAGGTCCGACCCTAGCGGACCTGACGCGCCGCATTCGCGAACTGACGCGCAACTGGTCTGACGGTCTTATTGACGCGCTTAGAGCCGCTCATGAAGGCGCGACGCCGCTCGGGCTCTACAAGCGCTGGGAATATGCGTTTGACGCCGCCTATCGCGAGCAGACGACGCCCGCGGAAGCGCTCGACGACATCGCCGTGATCGAGGGCATGGGCGAGGCGCGCCTTGCGCAGCGGGTGTTTCGCAGGCCCGGCGACAAGGAGACCGAGATCAACATCAAGCTCTATTGCCGGGGCGAAGCGCTGAAACTGTCAACGCTCATTCCGCCGATCGAGCATCTCGGCCTCAGCGTCGTCAAGGAATACGGCTACGCCGTCCGGCCGGGCGAGGAGAACGCCGCCTTCTGGATTCAGGATTTTTGCGCCGAAGACAGGCTGCAACGGAAAATCGACGTCGCGGGCGTCAAGAAGCAGCTTGAAGACGCTCTCTCGGCGGTGATCGAAGGCCGCACCGAAGACGACGGCTTCAACGCGCTTGTCGCGGCCGCGGGGCTCAACTGGCGCGAGGCCTGGTATCTTCGCGCCGCCGCGAAATACCTCCTTCAGGCCGGCATCCCGTTTTCCCAATCCTACATCGAAGAAGCGCTCGGCAAGCATCCCGACATCGCGCGGGCGCTGATCGCCGTTTTTCATGCGCGGTTCAATCCGGCGGGACCGGCGAAACTTGAGCAGCGCGCGAGGGAACTCGATGACGCGGTGGCGCGCGTGAAGTCGCTTCTCGAAGGCGTGCAAAGTCTCGACGAGGACCGAATTTTCCGCCGCTATCTCAATCTGATCCTGTCGACGGTGCGCACCAACTACTACCAGCGCGCCGAGGACGGCGGCTTCAAGCCCTATATTTCGTTCAAGATCGTCAGCGCCGGCATTGACGATCTGCCGGCGCCGCGTCCCTATCGCGAAATCTTCATGTCGGGACCTAAGGTCGACGGCGTCCACTTGCGTTTCGGCGCCGTCGCGCGCGGCGGCCTTCGCTGGTCCGACCGGCGGGAGGATTTCCGCACCGAGGTCCTCGGCCTCGTCAAGGCGCAGCGCGTCAAGAACGCCGTCATCGTGCCGACGGGATCAAAGGGCGGCTTTTATCCGAAGCAGCTCCCGGCGGGGGGCGACCGGAACGCCGTCTTCGAGGCCGGCAGAGCCGCGTATATGCTTTTCATCCGCAGCCTCCTTGACATCACCGACAACATTGTCGGCGGCAAGACCGTGACGCCGAAAAACGTCGTGCGCTGGGACGATCCCGATCCCTACCTCGTCGTCGCCGCCGACAAGGGCACGGCGACCTTCTCCGACACCGCCAACGGCATTTCCGCGGAGTACAGGTTCTGGCTCGGCGACGCGTTCGCGTCGGGCGGGTCCGCCGGCTACGACCACAAGGTCATGGGAATTACGGCGCGCGGTGCCTGGGAGGCGGTGAAGCGCCACTTCCGCGAGATGGGCAAGGACATCCAGAAGGAGCCGTTCACCGTCGCCGGCATCGGCGACATGTCGGGCGACGTCTTCGGCAACGGCATGCTCCTTTCCGAGCAGATCCGGCTCCTTGCGGCGTTCGATCACCGCGACATTTTCATCGACCCCGATCCGGACCCTGCGACAAGCTTTGCGGAACGAAAGCGCATGTTCGATCTGCCGCGCTCCTCCTGGGCCGATTACAACACGAAGCTCGTTTCGAAAGGCGGCGGGGTCTTTTCGCGCAACCTCAAATCGATTCCGCTCTCGGCCGAAATGAAGACGCTCCTCGCGATCGACGCCGACAGCGCCACGCCGCAGGAAGTCATGCGGGCGATCTTGAAGCTGCCTGTCGAGCTTTTCTGGCTCGGCGGCATCGGCACCTATTTCAAGGCGCCCTTTGAGGACAATTCGCGCGTCGGCGATCGCGCCAACGACCAGATCCGCATCACCTCCGACGAGATGCGCATGAAGGTCGTCGGCGAGGGCGCAAATCTCGGCGCGACGCAGGCGGGCCGCATCGCCTTTGCGCTCAAGGGCGGCCGCATCAACACCGACGCGATCGACAATTCGGCGGGCGTTGATTCCTCCGACCACGAAGTCAACATCAAGATCCTGCTTTCCGCCGCGATCGAAAACGGCGAACTCAAGGCCTCGGCGCGAAACGATCTCCTGAAGAAGATGACCGACGACGTCGCCAGCCACGTTCTCGCGCACAATTACGATCAAACGCGCGCGCTTTCGCTGATGCAGGCGACGGCGGCCGAGGACATCGACGCCTATGCCAGATTCATGCGGGCGCTCGAGGCGGAGGGCCGGCTCGACCGCGCGGTCGAGGGGCTGCCGGACGACAAGGCGATGGCGGCGCGCAAGACGCAAGGCCAGGGCCTGACGCGCCCCGAACTCGCCGTGCTCCTCGCCTACGCGAAGATGCAAATCTACGAGGAGCTCCTCGGAACAAAAGCGCCGGACGATCCGTCGTTCGAGCGCGAGCTTGATCTCTACTTCCCGGAGCATACGCACAAGTTCAAGAAGGCGATCGCCGGCCATCGCCTCAAGCGCGAAATCATCGCGACGCGCATGTCGAACGAGATCGTCGACACCTGCGGCGCGACCTTCGTCAACCAGCTGATGGAAATCTCGGGCGCGAGCTTCGCCGACATCGCGCTCTCCTACGAAGCCGCCCGCCGGATCCTTGAGCTTCGCGCCTTCGGCGAGGCTGTCGATGCGCTCGACAACAAGGCGCCCGCGGCCCTGCAAACCGACCTTTACAATACGGCCGTCGACCTCCTTAGCGAGCAGGTCAACAAGATCGTCAGCGACGTCGAGGCGTCGAACGCGCTCTTAAAGCGCGGCGTCAAGGGGCTCGTCGATCAATACAAGGAGCCGATCCAGGCGCTGAAGAACGCGCTTCCCGAAATCCTGCCGCCGGCGGCGGCGCAAAGTCTCGCCGCGCGCGTCGCGCATTGGAAGGAACGCGGCGCGCCGCAACCGCTCGCCGAACAGGCGGCGCTTATGCCGGCGCTCGAATTCGCCTTCGACATCGTCAACCTCTCGCAGTCGACGAAATGGCCGGCGGGCGCCGTCGGCGGCCTCTTCTTCGCGGTCGGCCACCGCTTTCAGATCGAAGCCGCGAGAGCCGCCGCAAGAACGTCTTCGCCTGGCGGACATTATGACCAACTCGCGGTGCGCCGACTGACGGAGGAGCTTTCGATGCGGCAGGGCGCCCTGACGCGCGCCATCGCCGGTTCCGCCAAAGGAGAGCCCAAGGGCGCCGCGAAGGACTGGCTCGACGGGCTATTCGCCGACTGGCGATCGAGAAACGCCGTCGCCGTCGAGCGCTACGAAAAATTCGTCGCTGATCTCGACGTCGGCGCCGGCATGAGCGTCGGGAAACTGTCGCTGATGTCGACGAAGCTCGCCGACCTCGTGGAGCGCGCCGGAGGAAAATAGCGGGCTAGGGCGGCGCGCGGTGAAGTGTGCGCGGTTCAGCGCGTAAACGCCGCGACAAACAATGACTGGGGAAGCGCGCCGATTCCGAATCATGGCGCGAAGCGCTAGTTCGGTTCTTCCGTTCGCGGATAGACCCAGATGAAGGCCTCAAGCGCCTCGCGGTGGTAAATCGTCGCGTGATTGAGGTCCCGCCTGTCCGAGAACGTCCAGGCGACGCCTTTCGGTTTTTCTTTCTTCAGCGCCGAGACGACGTCAAGGACGCCCTCGCGCATCGCGCCGCCTTCGTCGGCGATCGCAAGGTAAATCTCGCGTTCGCCCTTCGGAAAGTCATCGAGGATCGCCCTCGATTGCTTTCCGAGCGAGCCGTAATCCCACCAAAGGCTCGGCGAGATCGCGATGTAGCCGTCCGCCGCGTTCGGATGCTTAAGGAACGTCTCGACGATGAAAAGTCCCGCAAGGCTTTCGCCCATCAGCGCGTCCTCGCCGCTCGCGCGGTAAGTCTTCTCGACGAGCGGTTTCACCTCGTCGACGAGAAATCTGCGAAAGGCGGCGCTGTTTCCGTTCGTCGGAAAATCCCGGTTCTCGGCGGGATCGGTCGAGCGCCAGGCGAGTTCGGCGCGCCTGTCCTTTGTCTCGACGCCGACGACGATTGTTTCCGCGAACGCGCCGCTCAACGCGCCGTACTGCGCAAGGCCGGCGATGTGATGGAAATCCTGATCAAGCGCGCCGTCGATCAAATAGACGACAGGGTACCGCTTTTCCGTCCGCGCATAGGAGGGCGGCAGCCAGACGTTGATTTCGCGTTCGTCGCCGAGGGCCGCCGAATTCACCGTCCATTGTTCGCCGATGACGATGGGCTTTGTCTCCCGCGCCGGCGGGGACGCCGGTTTCGGGCCGGACGCGCAACCGGCGAGCGCGAAGAAAAAGAGCAAGACGCTGGAGAAGTCTCTTATCATCTTAGTGCCTGAAGTGACGCAGCCCCGTGAACACCATGGCGAGGCCCGCCCTGTCGGCGGCGGCTATCACCTCGTCATCGCGCATCGATCCGCCGGGCTGGATGACCGCCGTCGCGCCGGCTTCCGCCGCCGCGAGAAGCCCGTCGGCGAACGGGAAGAAGGCGTCCGACGCGACGACCGAGCCGACGGCGAGCGGTTTTGGAAGGCCGGCGGCTTTCGCGGCGTCAGCGGATTTCTGCGCCGCGATGCGGCTTGCGTCAACGCGGCTCATCTGTCCTGCGCCGACGCCGACCGTCGCTTCGTCCTTCACATAGACGATGGCGTTCGACTTCACGTGCTTGGCGACGCGGAAGGCGAAAACGAGGTCGCGCAGTTCCGCGGGCGACGGCGCGCGCTTCGTGACGACCTTGAGCGCTGCGGCCTCGATCCGCCCGGAATCGCGCGACTGCAAGAGGAAACCCCCGGCGAGCGGGCGCATCACGAGGCCTCTTTCCGCGGGATCGGGAACGCCGCCCGCCGCGAGCACGCGGAGATTCTTCTTCGCCTTAAGGGCGTCAAGCGCGTCGTCGTCGACGTCGGGCGCGATGATGACTTCGGAAAAAATTGCGGCGATTTTCTCCGCCGTGACGCGGTCAAGACGCCGGTTCAAGGCGATGACGCCGCCGAACGCCGATACGGGATCGCAGCGCAGCGCAAGATCATAGGCCTCGCCCATCGTCGCCGCCGATGCGACGCCGCAAGGATTCGCATGCTTGATGATCGCAACCGTCGGTTTTTCCGCTCCAAGCTCCGCGATCAGTTCGTAGGCGGCGTCGGTGTCGTTGAGGTTGTTGTAGGAAAGCTCCTTGCCCTGCAGCTGGCGCGCCGTGGCGACGCCGTAACGCGGCGAACCGCTCGCGTAGAACGCCGCCGCCTGATGCGGGTTCTCGCCGTAGCGCAAGGTCTTAACGCGCGTCCCGGCGATTGCGAAGCGTTTCGGAAACGTCTCGCCGATCGCGCCGGCGAACCAGGTTGAGATTGCAGCGTCATAGGCGGCCGTGCGCGCATAGGCGACCGCGGCGAGCCGCTTCTTCGTTTCAAGCGTCAGGCCGCCCTTTGCTTCAAGTTCGGTTGCGACCGCCTCATAATCTTCCGGATCGACGATGACGCCGACATCGCCGTGATTCTTCGCCGCGGCGCGGATCATCGCCGGGCCGCCGACGTCGATGTTCTCGACGCAAGCCGCGTAATCGGCGCCCGCCGCGACGGTCTTCTCGAAGGGGTAGAGATTGACGACAAGAAGATCGATCGCCGGAATGTCATGCGCCGTCATCGCCGCGACGTGGTCCGGGTTCGCCCGCTGCGCGAGCAATCCGCCATGAACTTTCGGATGAAGGGTTTTCACCCGCCCATCCATCATTTCCGGAAAGCCGGTGAGGTCCGAGACCTCGCGCGCCGAAAAGCCCGCCTTCCGGAGCGCCGCCGCCGTTCCGCCGGTCGAAACAAGCTCGACGCCCGCTGCAGCGAGGCGGCGCGCAAAGGCTTCAAGGCCGGTCTTGTCTGAAACGGAAATGAGCGCGCGCCGGATTGGCGTGACGGACATGGAAATGCTCCGGAAATTTTCGCGCGTGGTCTAGCGAGGCGGGGCCGCCGCCACAAGACCCTGGCGATTCGCTATCTTAAGCGCTTGCCGCTCGCCTGCTTTGCGCCCGCCCCTTCGCCGAGAGCCGGCGAAAACTCGGGAACGAGCGCGTGCGCCGCTTCATCGAGCAATTTCTGATCGCCGGTTTGCGCGGCCTTCAAGATCTCCGCAAGCCTTGGGGCGAGAAGCGGCAGGTCGATCATCGCGGGCGCGCCGAGCAGGACCCCGTCGGCGCCGGTTCTTACGAGCTTGTCCGTGTCGAGAAATATCTCTTCGAAGAGCTTTTCTCCCGGACGAAGGCCCGTGAACTTGATCTCGATGTCCTTGCCGGGAGTTAAGCCCGCAGCCTCGATCATGCGCTTGGCGAGATCGAGGATGAGCACCGGCTCTCCCATGTCGAGGACGAAAATCCGGCCGTCATGCGCGACGATCGATTTTTCGCCGCTCTCAAGGCTCGCCGCCTGCAACACGAGCTCGACCGCCTCGGCGGTGGTCATGAAATACCGCTTGATTTCGGGATGCGTGACGGTCACCGGCCCGCCGGCGGCGATCTGGCGGGCAAAGAGCGGCGCGACGGAGCCTGTCGATCCGAAGACGTTGCCGAAGCGCACGGTGACGAAGCGC
>JACADX010000223.1 GCA_013389125.1 Parvularculaceae bacterium
AGAGCACGAGCCCGACCACATTCTCCTCAAGGCGGCGTGGGCGGATGCGGCCCGAGGCTATCTCGACCTTGCGCGGCTTCAAGGCTTGCTCTCGAGAGTAAAGGGCGGCCTTCGACACGTGAGGCTCGACCGGGTCTCTCCGCTCGCAGTCCCGGTCATGCTCGAAATCAACAAGGAGACAATCGTCGGCGAAGCGCAGGAAGCGATGCTAAAAGAAGCCTCGGAAGCGCTGGTCGCGGCGGCGATGGTTCGGTGACGCTATTTGAGCCGCGCCTGATGTTGAAAGAAAACCCGGGAGCGGGGTCTCAGGACGAAAGCTGACCCTTGAGATCACGACGGATATAGGTCGCCGCCGAATCCTACCCCTCGACCGGCGCAAACGCGCGAAGCCAAGATTCGCGACGTCGCTCTATTGGGAGAGCTGTCCTGGAGCCGCCTGGGCGGGCGCTTCTGATTAGCCGCCGCCTGGGCTAAAGCTTGAAACAATGCGAAATCTGAAAGCGGCGCCGGGAACTCGCCGCCGGCGGTCCTCAATAGGGATCATCAGTTGTCGCGCCGGTCGGTGGAGGAACCCGCTTGGAAATTTCCGTCAACGGCGAACATCTGGTCGCGCTCCCGATTGGCGCGCTTTACTTTGCCGCTCGCGAGACGCTGATCTTCTCGGACCTTCATTTTGAGAAGGGCTCGCATTTCGCGACAAAGGGCGTGCTTCTGCCGCCATACGACACACGGACGACGCTGCGCCGACTTGCGCCGCTGATGGCGTCACACCAGCCAAAGCGCGTGATCTCGCTTGGCGACGCATTTCACGACGGCGCCGCCGAGGCGCGAATGGATGAGGCGGACGCCGATCTTCTAAAATCGATGACGAGGAGCGCCGCATGGATTTGGATTCTCGGTAATCACGATCGGGCGCCGCCCGCGCTATTTTCCGGCGGCGTGGAACAGGCGCTTCGCATGGGGCGCCTGACCTTCCGTCACGAGCCGCTGACGGGAACCGAGCCAGGCGAAATCGCCGGTCATCTGCACCCGGCGGCGCGCGTTCGCGCCGGCGCGCGCGTCTTTCGGCGACGGTGCTTTGCGGCCGATGGAGAGCGCCTCATCATGCCCGCTTTCGGCGCCTATGCGGGCGGATTGAACGTCTTGGATGACGCGTTTGCGCCGCTATTTGGCGAATTCAGGGCGCTCATTCTCGGCGCCGGGGCCGTATACGCCTTTCCGAGCGGCGCCTTGCTGCTTGATCCGCAGGCAAATCATCGACGTTTTGGGTCGGCCTATGGAATGACAATTCCGTAGAAACCTGAAAACTTTCCGACCGGCGGCGCCGTCGAACCGCCGGCGCTGACCGGAAGGTTCGTCGAGCTTGACTGACCGCCGATGACAAGCTTGCCGTCTGACCCCTTGTCTAGGCTGCGAATGAGGTCCTCGCCGTTGCCGCCGAAATAGCTGAGATAGGTCGGCGCGGACAGGTCGACCGGAAACGCGGCGATGATCGCGTCTTCAACGCCGGCGAAGGTCCTCTGAAAGGCGTCAGGCGTAGTCGGCAAGTTCGGCGAGGTCGAACCGCCGGCAATGAAAGCCCGGCCGTCATCGGCGGCGACGACGCCCTGAAAGTCTTCATCGCCCGACCCGCCGAAATAGGTCGATCCGGCCAGCATCGTTCCGTCAGCGGAAACGACCGACACGACGCCGTCCCAAACCCCGCCGCCGAACGCTGTCTGGAAAGCGCCAGCCGTCGTCGGATAATTTCCGGACTTGGTGATCGCCGTCACGATCGCGCGACCTTGCGCGTCGACATCGAGATTATGGGTTTCAATAAGCTCATCGCTTGACCCTCCAAGATAAGTGCCGAAGACGAGTTGTCCCTGTGCGTTGAACTTTGCGATCAGCAAATCATGAAGCCCCGCATTGGCGGGCTGAATTGCGTTTGCGCTGGTCGGCGCGCCGGTCGAGTTCTCGAGCGTCAGCACATAGGCATCGTTGTTTGGCGTCACGCGGATCGAGGGATTGCCGCGCTTGGCGCCGGTCCGCTCGGCTCCGCCGAAATAGGTGCCATATTCGAGAACGCTGGCCGTGGAATTGAGGCGCGCATAGACGAGGTCGACCGGTCCTCGGACAAGACGCTGGAACGCGTTGGGCGTCACGAAGGGCGAGTTTGCGCGCATCACGGAAACGAAATGAATGCGATCTTGCGCGTCGAGATCGATGTCGCGGACGAATGAAAAGGATGAATCGCCGATGTAAGTCGACCAGAGGAGCGCCGCGCCGTCAGCCGAAATCTTCGCGATGAATCCGTCCTGGAGGCCGTAGGGGTAAAGCGGTTGCGTGTCGCCCGAGAAGGCGGTTTGCACCGCGCCAGGCGTTGTCGGGAATTGGTCGCCGGCGCGTCCGGCGACGATGACGCCGCCATCGGCGGCGAGTTCGACCGCGTAGGCGCGATCATAGTTCGGTCCGCCGAGGAGCGTCGACCAAATGAGTTGTCCCTGCGGCGTGAATTTCATCACAAACACGTCGGAGGGCCCGTCCGCGCCGAGTGACGCGCCCCCAGTCGCAAATGTCGTGTCATAGGCGCCGGGCGTTGTCGGGAACTGCGAAGAAAAGGCGCCGCCAGTAAGGTATACGTTGCCGGCCGCGTCGACGGCGGCGTCGCGGACCATCATGAAACTCCGGGCGCTCGGGTCGAGCATTGCGGAAAGAGTGACCAGCGTCTGCGCCGGCGTCGTGACAGACGCTGTGTTGCTCGTCGTCAAACCGCCTGAAACCGCGACGCCGACGATGTAATAGCCAAAGGTCGTCGCGGGCGTCAGCCCAGCGTCAGCGAACGTCAGTTCCGCTGTCGCGCCGATTGAAACCCCGTTGCGGAAGACCTCGTAGGAGGAGAAGGAGCCGACGGCGCTCCATGCGAGCGTCGCTGTCGTCGGCGATGTCGCCACGGCGGTAAGGCTGATTGACTCTTGAGGCGGCGTCGTCGCGGTCGTGACATTGCTGGCTACGGCGCCGCCGGCCAACGCGCTGCCGATGATCTGATAGGTATGGCTCGTCGCCGGTGACGCACCGACGTCGAGATAGGAGGCCGCCGTCGTCACAGCGATTCGACCATTGTCTCGGAGCACCTCGAACTCTGTAAATGACCCGACGGCCGCCCAAGAAAGCGCCACGGATGTCGAAGACGCGGGCGTTGCGGATAGCGCGATTGACGCAAGAGGATGGGTCATGATCGTCGCCGAATTGCTGACGACGACCGTCC
>JACADX010000028.1 GCA_013389125.1 Parvularculaceae bacterium
GCAGACGTGCGCTTCGAGGAGTTCTTCAAGGCGGCCCCGGAAACGCTGAAATTCCCGAGTTATGAATCGCTCGCCGTCGGCGCGCGCGAGGAAGCCGTCGCGCTCGCGATGCGGCGCAGTCCCGTGATCGCCGCCGCCGCGGCTCGCGCCGAAAGCGCGCGCGCGGAAACAAAGGCCGCGAAAGCGAGCCGGCTTCCGGAAGTGCGGGCGACGCTTACCGGATCGAGCTTTGACGTCCTCAACGGCGCCGAAGACTATGATGTCCGCGCCGGCGTCAACATGCGTTACGATCTCTATGCGGGCGGCGCGCGCGGCGCGGCGATTTCCCGCGCGAACAGTTTCGCGGAACAGCAGCGCGCGGAGGAAGAGCGCGTCCGGCTTGAAATCGAACGCGAAGCCGCGATCGCCTTCGAGCGGCGCGAATCCGCGAATGAGCGTCTCGCCGCGCTTGAGGCGGCGCTCGTCGCCAACGCCGAGGCGCGCTCGCTCGTCGCCGAGCGCTTCCGCGCGGCGCGCGGCGATCTCCTCGACGTCATCCAGGCGGAGAACGACTGGTTCGAGGCGGGCGTCGCCTATCTCGCCGGCCTCGCCGATCGCGACATGGCTTCCTACGAGCTCATGGAGGCGACCGGCGATCTCTTGCGGCTCTTCTCGCCGCGCGATGAAGACAGGATGGCGGCGAATGAGTAGCGTATCGTCGATCATCCGGGAGATCGCGTCGACGGACCATTGGCTCAAAGGGCCGCTGCTCGCGAATTCGAAAGTCTACGGACAGACGATTCTCGCGGCCTTCTTCGTGAATTTCCTGGGCCTCATCTCGTCGTTTTTCATCATGACGGTCTATGACCGCGTGATCCCGAACAATGCGATGGAATCGCTTGCCGCGCTGACGATCGGCGTTCTTTTCGCGCATCTTTTCGACTTCGTCCTGAAATCGCTTCGCGGCTATTTCATCGACGTCGCCGGCCAGCGCCTTGACGCGTCGGTCGGCGCGAAAGTCTTCGACAATTTGATGGCGATGCGCCTCGGCGCGCGCAAGGGCGGCGTCGGTGAGACGGCGGGCCTTGTGAAGGAGTTCGAGAACCTCCGCGACTTCTTCTCGTCGGCGACCTTGACGGCGATCGTCGACGTTCCCTTCATCCTTGTTTTCATAGGCGCGATCGCGGCGATCGGCGGGCCGATCGCCTTCGTTCCCCTGATCGGCGTCTTCGCGGCGATGATCGTCGCGCTCGTCACGCAGCCCCTCATCCTCAAGAACACGAAGGAGGCGATGAAAGAGGGGCACCTCAAGCACTCCGTTCTTATCGAGACGCTTTCAGGGCTCGAAACGGTGAAAAGCGTCGCCGCCGGCGACCTGATGCGGCGGCGCTGGAAGACGGGCGTCCTAAAGCACGCCCGCATCGCGACGGTCGGCCGCTTCATTAATCAACTCGCGGTCAATTTCTCCGGTTTCGCGCAGCAGGGCGCGCAAGTCGGCGTCGTCGTCGTCGGCGTCTTGATGGTCGGCTCGCAGGCGCTGTCGATGGGCGGGCTCATCGCCTGCGTCATCCTGACGGGCCGCGCGATGGCGCCGCTGGCGCAGGTCGCGAGCCTTTTAGGGCGCGTCGCCGGCGCCCTTTCGTCCTACAAGGCGCTCGACGATCTGATGGCGGCGCGCTCCGAGATCGATCCGGCGCGGAACTATTTGCGGCGCAGCGACCTCGCCGGGCGCATCGAATTTCGCGACGTCTCCTTCGCCTATCCGGGGTCTGCGGCGAAAGCCCTCGACGGCGTCAGCTTCACGATCGAGGAAGGCGAGCGCGTCGCGGTGCTCGGCCGCAACGGCTCGGGGAAATCGACGATCATCCGTCTCGCGCTCGGCATTTACGAACCAAGCGGGGGACAGGTGATGATCGACGACACCGATCTTCGCCAGATCAATCCGTCGGACCTTCGCGCGCATGTCGGCGCAGTGCTGCAGGACGTCTGTCTTTTTTCAGGCTCGATCCGCGAGAACATCGCCCTCGGTCTTGCGAAAATATCGGATGCGGACATTCTCGAAGCCGCGAGGATCGCCGGCGTCCACGACTTCGTCGGCGCGACGGAGGCGGGCTACGACCAGCGTCTCGGCGAACGCGGCGAGGGCCTTTCCGGCGGCCAGCGCCAGTCGATCGCGCTCGCCCGCGTGCTCGCGTCGCACCCACGCGTCCTTCTCCTCGACGAGCCGACATCGGCGCTCGACAGCCAGGCGGAAGCGGAAATGATCGCGCGCCTTCGCCGAGCGACGGACGGGCGGACGCTGCTTCTTGTCACGCACCGGATGTCGATGCTGAAGCTCGTCGACCGGATCGTCGTCCTTGACCGCGGCCGGATCGTCCTCGACGGCCATCCGAACGACATCATCCGGTCCATGACGACCGGCGCGCCGCGGACGATCGAAGCCGGCGCTGCGCCGATGGGCGAAAACGTCCGCGAACTTCCCGCGCCGAATCCAAGACGCATCAGGGCCGCCGAATGACGCTCGCACTGACATCCGACGCCGACATCGATTCCGAGCTTCCGATCGAGCCGTCGCGGGCCGCGCAATATCTCCTTTATGCGATCTCCGGCCTTCTCTTCTTCGCGCTCGTTTGGGCGTCCTTCGCCAAGCTCGACCGCGTGACGCGCGGCGAGGGCAAATTCGTGCCGTCGAACCATCTGCAGCAGGTGCAATATCTCGAAGGCGGCATCATCAAGGAAATCCTCGTCAGGCCCGGCGCCGAGGTGAAAAAGGGCGACGTCCTCGTGCGCGTCGACCCGACGCAAGTGAGCGCTGAGATGAGCCAGGGCAAGGACGGCTATAACGCGCTCGCCGCGCGCATCGCCCGGCTTGAAGCGGCGGCGGCGGGAAGGCCGCTCGCCTTTCCGCCGGGCCTTGAGCGCGCAGCGCCCGACATCACGGCGAACGAAAGAAAGCTCTTCGACGCGCGGCAATCGGAGTTCGACTCGGCGCTCGCGGTCGAAGCGGGAAAACTCGCCGAGGCGGAAGCCGCGCTCGCCTATGCGATGGAAACGCTCGCGCTCGCGGAACAAGAACTCGCGATCGTCGCCCCGCTCGTCGCCAAGGGGATCGAACCGAAGCTCGAACTCATCCGCGCGCGCCAGCGCGTTGCGGCGGCGCAGGGCGAAAAGCGGAGCGCCGAAATCGCCGTCAAGAGCGCTGCGAGCGAAACCGAGCGCATCAAATCGACCTATTTCGCGTCGATCGCCGACGAGCTTGCGAAAGCGAAGGCGGAAATGAGCGGGATTTCCGGAGAGCTGCCGGCGCTCGCCGACAAGGTCGCGCGCACCGACGTCAAGAGCCCGATCGACGGCGTCGTGCATCGGGTTCTCGTCGCGACGATCGGCGGCGTCGTGCAGCCTGGCCAGACGATCGTCGAGGTCGTGCCGCATGGCGACACGCCGCTTGTCGAAGCGAAAATCAAGCCCGCCGACATCGGCTTTCTTCGCGTCGGGCAGGCGGCGCGGGTCAAGGTCAGCGCTTATGATTCATCGACCTACGGCGCGATCGACGGAACGATCGAAACGATCAGCCCCGACGCGATCGAAAATGAAAAAGACGGGCAGCGGCATTTCCTGATCACCGTGCGGCTCGCGGACGAAGCCTTCCGGACGAAAGACGGCGCGCTTCCTCTGATGCCCGGCATGGCGGCCGAAGTCGACGTGTTGAACGGCAAGCGAACGGTCCTCGCCTATATGCTGAAGCCGATCGCGGAAGTCTCGAACAAGGCCCTGCAGGAAGATTGAAGGGTCGTTCGGCGGGCGGAACGGCGGCGGCGATTCTTTCCCCGATTTCCCCAGCGCCTTCACGCCGAAGTCTCCACAGTCCGCGAATCGTGATGGTGATTCTGGGGACGAAAGCCGTCCGAGCGGGCGTTGGCGCCCGCCTCGAACGGGCGCATGCAAACGAATTCCGTTTCCATTCGACGCCGACAGAGCCGGAGACTTCCATGGCCGACGCATCCGCCCCGAAATCATCGGAGATCAAGACCGGCCTTTTGACGCCGTCTTACGCCTACAAGCCGTTTCGCTACCCTTGGGCCTATGACTTCTGGAAGCGCCAGCAGCAGATCCACTGGATGCCGGAGGAAGTGCCCCTCGGCGAAGACTGCAAGGACTGGGCGAACAAGCTTTCCGACGCCGAGCGCAATCTCCTCACCCAGATCTTCCGCTTCTTCACGCAATCGGACGTCGAAGTGAACGACAATTACATGGAGCGCTACGCCCGCGTCTTCAAACCGACCGAAGTCAAAATGATGCTCTCGGCGTTCTCCAACATGGAGACGGTGCACATCGCCGCCTACGCGCTCCTCCTTGAGACGATCGGCATGCCCGAGGCGGAGTTCACCGCCTTCATGGACTACAAGGCGATGCGCGACAAGCACGACTTCATGCAGAAATTCGGCGTCGAGACGAACGAGGACATCGCGCGGACGCTCGCGATGTTCGGCGCCTTCACCGAGGGGCTGCAGCTTTTCGCGTCGTTCGCGATGCTGATGAACTTCCCGCGCTTCAACAAGATGAAGGGCATGGGCCAGATCGTCTCGTGGTCGGTGCGCGACGAGTCGCTCCACTGCGAGGGGATGATCCGCATGTATCACGCCTTCGCGCGCGAGACGGGCTGCGTGACGAAGGCGGTCGCCGCCGACATCGTCGAGTGCTGCCGGACCGTCGTCGGCCTTGAGGACAAGTTCATAGACCTCGCCTTCGAAATGGGACCGGTCGAAGGGATGACGCCCGACGACATCAAGCAGTATATCCGCTACATCGCCGACTGGCGGCTCGGCCAGCTCGACCTGCCGAAGCTATACGGCGCCGCAAAGCACCCGCTCCCCTGGCTCACCGAGATCCTCAACGGCGTCGAGCATGCGAACTTCTTCGAAGCGCGCGCGACGGAATATTCAAAGGCGGCGACGCGCGGCGAATGGCACGGTGAGGGCGGCGTCTGGGCGAATTTCGACAAGGTGATGGAGAAGCGAAGGGCAGGCGCGAAGGGAGCCGCAGCCGGCGCGCCGCGCGCAAAGGCGGAAACCGGCGATGCGCGAGACGGCGCGCGAGAGATGATTTGATCGGCGGGCGCGATAAGGAAATTGCGACGGACGATCCGGAGCGCAAAGGCTCGTGCGCAGGGAGGATGCCGTTTCCTTGGCGCCCCACGCGTTGCAAGACGCGCCGAGCCCTCACTTCCCAAATAGCCGAAACAACAGGGTCGCAATCACGCTGATGAGGATCATCGTCGTCAACGGGAAATAGAACGCAAAGCCGTCGCCCTTGATCGCGATGTCGCCGGGCAGGCGGCCGAGGCCGAGTTTCGAAAGCCACGGCCACAAAAGACCGGCGGCGAGAAGCATCGCGCCGATGACGATGAGCGTCTTTTGCATGCGCCAAGTCTACGGCCGAAGCCCTTGCGCGGCAACGCGCGCAAGGGCCGCCGGAAATGGACTTTTAAGGCGGGGCGCATCATAGTGCGCCGCAACAGGCCCCCCGATCCCGCGGCCTTGAAGGAACGAGAGCGATGTCATCGAAGGACCCCGAACGCATCACCATCCTCGCCCGCGAATTCACCGCGGCGGCGCTTGAATTCCATCGCGGCAAAATGGCGGAAAAGGGCTATCGCATGGAAGGCTCGATCACGCCGCGCTCGTTCAAGATGATCGAAGGCATGGCGTCGCCGAAGGATCTCTTCGACGGCGAGCCCTTGTTCGCGGTCACGTTCGTGAAGCGCGATTCGGCCGGCTGAGCCCCGCGCCGGTTCCTGCACATGCAAAACCTCGGCGGTTCGCCGCCGGGGCTTCGGTTTTCATCTGGCGCTTCGCGCCATGATTCGGAACCGGGGTGCTTGCTCTCGTATTTGATCGCCGCGGCGTTTGCGCGCTGAAC
>JACADX010000029.1 GCA_013389125.1 Parvularculaceae bacterium
CGAAGGCGATGATCGCGAGGCCGGCGGGTCCCATGGCTGTCATTTTGGTCTCTCCAGTTGCCGGCGGGCGTTGCTTTTTTTCCGTCCGGCCATCCTTAGTTGGGCGGAAATAGGGCGCCAGCGAGCGACTTACATCACACGGATTCCCACATTTTCGCGAGTTTTGTCGGTCCGCCCGGTTTTCGCGCCGAAGCGAAGACTGATGTCTGCCCGCGACAGTTGCAGCGGTTCGGTCGGGCGCTCCGCGACCGGCGTTTCCATCGGGTGCTTTTACCGTTAACATCCGACGAGGATCCGACGGGGCGGGTCCGCCCGCCGGGGGCCCCCTGCCCTCGCGCGGACGCCATGGTTTCTGGCTGTGGGTTCCGGGAGGATGAGGGGCGAATGACCTCCGAAGTGGTGTTGATGAACCGCCAGGCGGTGGCGATGGCCGCGGACAGCGCCGTCACGATCACCGGCCACCAATATATCAAGACCTATCAGTCGGTCGACAAACTCTTCCCGCTTGTCGAGGGCCAGCCGCTCGCGGTGATGATCTATAACAACGCCGAGATCATGTCGACGCCGTGGGAAACGGTCATTTCGCTTTACCGCGACCAGACGCGCGGCCGCTCGCTCGACACCGTCGAAGATTACGCCGAAGATTTCATGAACTTCTTGTCCGGCAATCCGGACCTATTTCCCGCAGACCATCAGGATACGGAGTTCTTCAAGCTGATGGCGGTCGTCTTCACCGTCATCGCGGAGGATTTCGACGCGCAGATCCAAAAACTCTCCCAGACGCCCGGCGCGCGCGTCAAAGACCATCTGGCGGCGGTGTTCGAATTTGTCGTCGGACAGCTTCACCTCGACTATCAGCGCTATCCCGACGACACGCAGCGCGCCGATCTCGCCTGCTTTCCAGGCGGCATGGGCGAGCAGGTGCGCCGTCGGTACCGCAACGAGATCGAACAGCTGATCCAGAGCCTCATCGCGTCCTTGAGGAACGATTACGGCGCCTTCGCCGTTTCGGACGCGACGATCGAGCGGCTTCGGGAGATTGCGGTCTTTTCGGCGACGCGCGACGCCTTTTTCGAACATTACACGGGGGTCGTCTTCGCCGGCTTCGGCGCGCGCGACAAATTCCCGTCGATGCGCTCTTATCTGACCTCGAGCGTCATTCTCGGCATTTTGAAGCGCAAGCAGGACCGCGCCGCCGACATGACGGCGGATGGCGGGCCGGTCGTCCAGCCCTTCGCGCAGGACAGGATGATCCGCACGTTCCTCACCGGCATGGACCAGTACCTGCGGATGTTCATGTACGGCGAGACGCTAAAGCTTTCGATGAATCTCGTCTCCGACGTCATCGGGCGCGCGCCGATTTCGGATTCCCAGCGCCAGCAGCTGTTTCGCGACTATTCCGAAAACAATATGGGACACGCGCTGCGCGAGTTCTTCAAGTCGATCGACGCCTATCAATACGCCGTCCATACGAGGCCGATCTACCGCGCGATCGGATCGCTCCCGAAGCGCGAGCTCGGCGAGACGGCGGCCTCGCTCATCAAGCTCAATTCCTTCCAGCAGAAAGTGATGCATTCGATCGAGACCGTCGGCGGGCCGATCGACGTCGCCGTCATCACGCGAAACGGCGGCCTCGAAATGAAACGCGACAAGCCGGACTTGTAGGGCCGGACTTAAGGGATCCTATTTGCAGGAGAGCGTCATGGCGGAGCGGCTGAAGCAGATTTGGGGCGGGTTCGAGCGCGTCACGCAGCGGACGCTGACCGGTCGCGGCATCGAGAACATCGAGATCCCGAACAAGCGCGAGTATCGGGCGCATGACGCCGAATTCCTGCCGAAGAATTTTTCGGCGCCTGCGGACGCCGCCTTCGCAGCGTTAAGGCATCGCCTGTCGGCGG
Organism: Parvularculaceae bacterium; assembly: GCA_013389125.1. Taxonomy (GTDB): domain Bacteria; phylum Pseudomonadota; class Alphaproteobacteria; order Caulobacterales; family Parvularculaceae; genus Amphiplicatus. The sequence continues at coordinate 1,899 of JACADX010000029.1, forward strand.
CCGAACAGCGCCAGATCAGGAAAGAAGAACGCCGCGCGCGCGCTGAAGGACGAAGCTTCTCTGCGCCGCCTGCGCCGCTTTCGGCCGACGCCGCCGAGGCGGCTGCGCCCGAATTGGTGCGCGATCTCATTCGCGGCTTGAGATCGACGGAGATGCGCGTCGAGCGGCGCGACTTCGATTACGCCGCCTTCGCCGCGGCAAATCCGAAGGCGGCGCCGAAGCTGAAAGCGCGACGAAAGATTCTCGGCGTTTTTTGACCGTTGACGGGGCGCGCGACGGGCCGGCAGCCGCGCGTTTCCGCAACGCCCCGGCGGGTTTCGGACAAGACGCGCAAACGGCGGGGCCGGGCCGCGTTTTGCGATTCGCATTTCGGGCGCCGCGGTCCAGCGTCGTTCAAACCTTGGGGTCGCCGCCCGCGAACGGCGTGGCGCTCAAACGCCGCCGGAGAATTTCCGCGGCGCGGCGGATTACAACTTGAACCGGTCCTTGAGGGTCCGAATGACCGCCCTCACCTCCCGCCGGGTCGCTTCAAGCGCGCCGCCCGTATCGATCACAAAGTCGGCGCGACGCCGCTTCTCAGCGTCCGGCGTCTGCCGCATCAGGATCGACCTGAATTTCTTCTCCGTCATGCCCGGCCGCGCCATGACGCGCGCCTTTTGCACGTCGGCCGGCGCCGACACGACGACGATCGCGTCGAAAAACTTCTCGGAGCCTTTCTCGAAAAGCAGCGGAATGTCGAGCGCCGCAATCTCGATCCCGTCACGGGCGGCGGCGTCGAGAAACGCCGCGCGGTCGGCGGACACCAGCGGATGAACGATCCGCTCGAGGTCGGCGAGCGCCGCAGCGTCATCAAGCGCCAATTTCGAAAGCCTGTCGCGATCGACGGCGCCGTCGACGATCGCTTGCGGAAACCGCTCCGCCACCGCGTCGACGCCGCCGCCGCCGCGCGCATAGAGGCGGTGAACGGCGTCATCGGCGTTCCAGATCGCGGCGCCCTCCTCGCCGAACATCTTGAGCACGGTCGATTTGCCCATGCCGATCGAACCGGTGAGGCCGATGGTGATCATTCCCGCCTCGCCGCCAGAGCCGTTTCGAGCCGCGCGCGCAAATCGGCGTCGATCTCGGCGCGGGATCCAAGCCAGGCGAGATAGCCCGGAACCGCCTGCCGCATCAGCATTTCAAGGCCGTCGATCGCCTTTAGACCGTTCGCGGCCGCCGCGCGCAGCAGCGCGGTCTCGAGCGGCGCGTAGACGGCGTCAAAGACGGCCGCGGTCTTCGGAAGTCTTGCGAGGTCGAGGCCAAGCGCCGGCTCGCCCGTCATGCCAAGCGATGTGGCGTTGATGACGAATTCCGACGTCGCCAGCGCGTCGTTCCGGTCGCGCCAGTCGATGACCCTTGCGTCGGCGATCGCCGCGATCGCCTCGGCGCGCGCCTTCGTCCGGTTCGTCAAAGCGATTTGCGCAACGCTCGCGCTCTTCAGCGCCCACAGCGCGCCGCGCGCCGCGCCGCCCGCGCCAAGCACCAGCGCCGAGCGCGGCAGGGGGTCAAGGTCGAGAATGATCGCGCGCAAGGCCGCCGCATCGCTGTTCGCCGCCGTGACGCCGTCCTCGCCGAAGGTCAGCATGTTGGCGGCGCCGATTTCCTCGGCGGCGGCGCTTGCGCGGTCGGCGTAGCGAAGCGCGCGCTCCTTATGCGGAATTGTAACGTTCGCGCCGCGATAGCCTTCAGCGCGCAATCGGGCGATCGCCGCCTGAAACGCCTCGTCCGACGGCTCAACAGCGATGCGGTCATAGCGCGCATTGGCGCCTTCCCGCGCCGCCCACGTCATATGGATGAGCGGCGACAGCGAATGCGCGACCGGCCAGCCGAGGACGGCGGCAAGACGCGGCGTTTCGGCGCGTGAACGGGACATCAATATTCAAGCAGCCCTTCGGCGCGAAGATAGCCGAGCACCGGTAAGAGCGACAGGCCGAGCACGGCGAAGAAGTCGCCGTCGATGCGCTCGAAGAGCCGAGCGCCGAGCGCCTCGACCTGATAGGCGCCGACGCTGTCGAGAATCCCTTCGCCGGCGGCGGCGAGATAGGCCGCAATCTCGTCGTCTCGCATCGCCCGCATATGAAGGCGCGGCTCGTCGACGCGGCGAAAGACGATCTCGCCGGCGCGCGCAATCGAGACCGCATTGATGAGCGTGTGCGGCTTGCCCTGAAGAAGCGCCAGCCGCTCCCGCGCCTCGGCCATGGAGCGCGGCTTGTCATAACCCCTGCCCTCGAACGTCATGATCTGGTCGGAGCCGAGGACAAGCGCGCCGCGCCGGTCGACCGCGCAAGCCTTCGCGTCCGCAAGGCGCTGAGCGACTTCGCGGAGCGACAGGCCCGCTTCACGCGCCCGCGCCTTGATCGCTGCTTCATCAACCTCCGGCCGGACAATCTCGAAAGCGACTCCGGCCGCCGACAAAAGCCGCGCCCTTATGGCGCTGCCCGAGGCAAGGATGAGTTTGGTCATGCCGGCTCGTTCCGCCGCGCGGACAGCTTCGTCAGGATGGCCGCAGCGGTTTCTTCGACGGATTTTCGGGTGACGTCGATCACCGGCCA
>JACADX010000407.1 GCA_013389125.1 Parvularculaceae bacterium
CGGCCCAGGGAAGGCAAGGGGCCGGCGGCTTACCAGCCGTCAGAAGAAGGAGAGAAGACGGCCGGAACTCATGTCAGAACCGCATTCCTAGACCGACGCCGACGATGATCGGATCGATATTGACTTCGACCGTGTTGACTGCCGCGCCGGTCGTCAGCGTCGCCGTCGTGTCGATGTCGATGTACTTGACGTCAATGTTCAAGAACACGCGTTCGGAAATGTCGAAGTCGGCGCCCGCTTGAACCGCCCAGCCGAAACTGTCGTCCATCGAAACGCCCGTCGGACCGCCGAGCGCCGTTTCAAGACTCGATTTCGCGTCTTCATCATAGAAAATCGTCCAGTTGACTCCGGCGCCGACATAGGGACGGAATTTCGCGTCGGGGAGGAAGTGATACTGAAAAGTCAAAGTCGGCGGCAGCACCATCGAGTCGGCGATTTCGCCAAGCGCCGACAGGGCGCCTGCGCCCGCCACGTCATGCGGGCTCGTCGCGAGGATGAGTTCCGCCGCAATGTTGTTGGTGAAGAAATAGGTGAAATCGAGTTCCGGCACGATCGCATCATCGACCGTCACTGAACCAGTCGGAACCGCCGGAAGGACCGGCCCTGAATCATCCTGCGGCGCGACGTAAATGCCGCGAAGGCGGACGAGAAAATCGCCCTGTTCGGCGGCGGCTGGCGCCGCCATGGCGGCGAAGGCGATAGCGGAAAGAAGCGTCGCGCGCATTGGTAAGTCCCCTCGTTGGCTGCTGTTTCTGAGCCTTGCTAGGCGGTCATGCGCATCGGGTTTTTGATCAGGATCAGATTGGCTCGGGCGCACGGCGAACGAATTGTCGCAGGGGTCAGCGGCGCTCGATAAGGTCCCATTTCATTCCGTAAATGTCCTCGAAGACGGCGACTTTCCCGTAAGCCTCCGATCTCGGCGGTTCGAGGAACTTGACGCCTTTTGCGATCATCGCCGCGCGGTCGCGGTCGAAGTCGTCGGTTTCGATGAAAAGAAACACGCGCCCGCCGGACTGCCTGCCGACGGCGGCCCGCTGCGCGTCGTCGGCGGCTCTCGCCAGAAGTAGCGCGGCGCCGCCGCCCTTCGGCGCGACGACGACCCAGCGTTTCGCCTCGGCGATTTTCGAGTCTCCGACGAGGACAAATCCGAGTTTGTCCGTAAACCACCGGATCGCTTCATCATAATCGCGGACGAGATAGGCGACGGTCGCGATTCTCATACGAAGATCGCCACGGGTTGGCGCCCGGCTTTGACCGGCTCGTCGTCTGCGCTCCAGACGATCATGTCTTGGCTCGAACAGCCTTCAGCGGCGTTTTCGGCGCGCGACTCAAGCGGCCGCCGACCGTCGATCATTTTGCGGATTTCCGTCAGGAAATTGAACGGCCAAACCATTGCGCGGTTTGCTCAGATGCGCGCGCGGGTAAGCACGATGCGCGTGTCCCCGCCATGAACGGGCGTCGCCCATGACGGCCGCGCGGCCAGGATTTCGGCGCTCTCAGGCCCTAATCCGTATCGGATGCCGTAAACCGTCCATTCTACGGCTTCGCCGCGGAGCTCGACAGTCGCTTCGAAAGTCTCGCAGCTTCTACCTGTGCAGGCGATCGTTCGACGACCCTCGCCATCAAACGACGACGACATTCCCCCGACCGAGGCGGCGACGAGCCCCGCCGTCTCCGGCGCTTCTAGCACGATCTGGTCGGCCCCGTTGGCGCGGAGGCGGAGCAGGAGCTTCCGGCGGCCGGCTTGCGACGTTGCAGAGACAATCTCAACGCCGACCGGTTCGCCGTCATGGCGCGGCGCGAACGCGGCGGTGCGCTCGCCCTGGAGACCCTTGATTCGCACGCGCTGAAACTCGGCGACCGCCGACATCTCCTTCGGCGGAGCTTCGCGCGACGCGCCGAGACTCCAGTATGACTCGTCATTCCCGGCGCCGATGACATGCGCAATGTTGAGCCCGCGCGGCGTTCGATCGGCGTAAGCGGGCGCAAAGAGCGCAAGACCGACCGCGAGAACGAGCGCGGCCGACAATCCAAGCATCACGCCCCTGCTCAGGCGGTCGCCCGTCTTGAGGATCGGCGCCGCGAGCATGAAAATCAGCGCAGCGACGACGGCGAACGGCCATGCGCTTCCCATGCCGAGGCCGACTTCAGCGAAATGCAGCATCGGCGCCCAAAGCACGATCGCGGCGGCGAGCGCGATCAACGAAAACGGAGCGAGCAGACGGCGGGCGCCGATGCTTGCAAGCGCCGCGCAGGCGAAAAGTCCCGCAGGAACGCCGGTCACGAGCGCCGAACCGGGCGCTGCTGCATAGGCGGCAAGTCCTAGCGCCGAAAACCAAAACCAGCCGGCGCAAAGGAGGCGGTTTCGATCGGCGATCGCGGCGATTGATGACGCAATAGCGCCGCCGAGGATCGCCGAAACATAAATTACGGCGCGTGTCCATTCCGGATGCGCGCCCCAGTAAACCTCCTCCGCGCGCGCCGCACCGACAAGCGAGACTGTTCCAAAAGCAATAGCGCCGCCCGCTGTGATCGCGATCAGCGGCGCCGTCGCGGCGATCAGCGGGGCTCCACTTGCGCTTGTGAAGAAAAGGACCGCCGCCGATGCGAGCCCGGCGAGGAGGAGCGCGAGCGCCGCGTATTCGGGAATAACGATGAACAGGCGTCCGAAGATATCGGCGTAAACGAGACGGTTCTCGGGGACGTTCCGGCGCCGGTGTTCAAGATTCAGGAATCCGTCGAGCGACGAGAGCCCCGTCGCGCCGATATGGACAAGGCTCCGCCGGTCCAGATTGGCGAGATTGTCCATCGGCGTATGATAAAGCGCGGCGCGATCGGCGAAGGCCAGATTGATCGCGTCGGGTCTGAGCGTCAAAAACTCCGACATGTCGGTGTCATTCGGCATCATCCGGTATATGTCCGCAGCGAGCGAGTTGCCGAAGGGCCGCCCGACGCGCCGCGAGAACGCCGCGATGTCGCGGCCGTTCGGAACGCTCGTTTCGAAGAGCAGCGCGGGTCCCGACACGCCGCGCGCTTCGAGATTGATCGCGGCGCTGACGCGCTTCGCGAGCGGGTCGTTGCCGACAAAGGCGGCGGCGCCGATCAATCCCTCCTCTTCGCCGTCCGTGATGAGGAAGGCGACGGGCCTCACCGGCCGGCGCTTCTTCAGGATCGCCGCGATTTCGAGCGCAGCGGCGACGCCGGCGCCGTCATCCGCCGCGCCCGGTCCCGCGCTGACGCTGTCATAATGCGACGCGATCAGGATCGCCTCGCCGACGGACGGCCCCGCTTCGAAAACGACATTGCGAACCCTCGCGCAGGACATAGCGTTCCATCTCTGCGATGTCCGGCAGGCGAAGTCGTCGCGGATTTCGGGCTCATAGCCGATCGCGCGGATTTCCGCGACGAGACGTTCGCGCACGAAGTCGTTCGCCGCCGAATCGACAGAGTGCGGACGTTCGTCGCCCAGGATCCGCTTAAGCCGCGCGAATGCGCGGTCGGCGTCGAATTCGGCGGCGCTGATCTTGGGCGGGCCGAGGAGCGCGCCCTTCGCCATGAGGAGCGCGAAGAACGCCGCCGCGATCGCGACAAACGCGATATCGCCACGCCTCAGCCCTGATCTCGCCTTCGCCCCCGCGGCTTTTCTCCTATTTGGGCCCGCCCGAGAAGCCGGCGGCCTCGCGGAGCGCTGCGCCGTCGAGGATTTTTCCGCCCTGCATCACGGTCGCAACGCGCCTTAGCGCGCCGATTGACGCCTCGACATCGCCGTCGACGAGGACAAGGTCGGCGGTTTGACCCGGCGCGATCGATCCGACCGTGTCGGCGAGCCCCAGCGCGCGCGCGGCGCCGTCGGTCGCGGTCTCCAGCGCCTCTCCATTGGTCATTCCGGCGCGAACGTAAAGCTCCAATTCGCGGATCAGATCCATCGGATAGCCGTCGGTGCCGGCGACGATCGGGACGCCCTTTTCATGCATGACGCGCACGGTCTCGACGAGTTTTTCAAAGCTCGCCCGCATGTCGGCGCGCGTCGCGTCATAGCCTTCCGGCGCGACCATGCCGCCCTGCTTGAACTGGCGTTCGACCTGCGCCGGCACGACGCCGAGATAGGGAGCGGCGCTCGCCGGAACTTCGCCGGCCTCAGGGACGAAGCTTCCTTCGTATACGGTCAATGTCGGATCGACGACGATCCGCTTTTCGGCGAGCGTTGCGATGAAGCTCGCCATCGGCTCTTTTGAAAGATCGACGTGTCGGGCGTGCTTCCCGGGACCGAAGAAACGATTGAGTCCGTTTGAAGTCTTGACGACGTCATCGGGCATCGCGTCCATCACGATGAAATTGATGTGATTGATTCCGTCATAGCCGGCGGCGACGGCTTCCGAGGGACGCATGCCGGCGGGAATGTGGCCCTGAACGCTGAGGCCGAGCCGGTGCGCCTCGTCGGCGAGCGGCTTCACCCATAAGGGGTTGATTGTCCCGTAAAGCTTGACGCCGAGAAATCCTTCGTCCTTCGCGAGTTGAAGCTCCTTGACGCCTTCCTCGACGGAATGGATGCGCACGAAGCCTTGCGCCGAAAGCGGACCGTCCCCGTCCATGCCGAGGATTGGGTAGGTTGACGGGCCGAGGAGCTCTCCGTCGCGCATGCGTTTCAAACGCTTCAGGAGCGTCGCCTTTTCATTGCCGATGTCCCTGACCGAGGTGACGCCGGTCGCGAGCGCGAGAACGCCCGCGCCGTCGCCGCCCGTATGATAATGCATGTCCCAAAGGCCCGGGACGAGCGTCTTTCCCTCGCCGTCGATGACGAGCGCGTCTTTCGCCTTCGCCTTCTTGCCGACCGCCTTGATCGTCGCGCCTTCGACCAGCACCGATTGCTTCTTCTTGAAGCCGTTCGTCGCGGCGTCGTAGATCTTCACATTCTTGAAGACGACAGGCTTTCCCGGATCCTGCGCGAGCCTGGCGCGAAGCGCCGGCGCGCGCGCTGCAAGCGCTTCGGTTTCAGCGTCGATGAGCTTTTGCCTCACGCCTTCAAAGCCTTTCGGAAGCCAGGATAGCCAGCCGACGGAGCCGAAGAAGTTGTTCTCTTCGTCGACCCAGGCGACCTGCGGCTCGAACGAGACGCCGTCGACGGCGAGCGCCTTTAGCGTCATCGGCTTCTTTCCGACCGTCACCGTCGTCGTCGTCAGCTCGCTGACTTTAACCGCGCCGCCCGGCAGCGCGTCGAGGCGTCCGTCATCGTCGGCGATGAGAGACGCGACAAGAATCGCGCTTGCGTCGGCGGGTCCGCCGAAGGCGATGTAGGTGAGGTTGACCCGCCATGCCGCCTCGCCCGCATCCGCGGGCGATTTCCATTTCGCGACGCCGTTCTCGATCGCGAAGGTCTCGGCGGCGTCGCCGGAGGGCGTCACGCCTTTGATGACGATCGATGTCGGGACGCCTTTCTCGTTCATTGTCGTCGCTTGCTCGACGTCATAGGTGAGACCGCGAAGCACGATCTTCATGCGCGCATGGCGCACGCCCGCCTTGTCGGTCCAGACCTGCTCTTCGCCGTGCTTTCCGCCCGCCGAGAGGATTTGCCAGGTCGCGGCGCCCTTCGGGGGCGTCGACAATTCTTCGTCATGCGCAGCTGCGATGCTCAAAAGGCTCGCGCCGGCAAGGAGGCCGGCGGCGAATCGCGCAACGAACTTCCGCATTCTCTTAATTCTCCCGGGAAAGGCCGGCGTCGGCGCCGGCTGACTGGACACGCGCCGCGGGAAACGCCCCTCTCCCGCTCGGCTACCAGCCGTGAGTCTAGCCGCCGATGCGCCCCTTGGCCATCGCGACGGGCATTCTCGGGGAATGGAATTTCCACTATCGTTGGCGGCGTGGGGCCGAATATGGGGAAATCGGGCGGTTCGCGCCGGGGTAATGATCGCGCCTTCGGTCTGACAAGTTTCGGTCGGCGGGGACGATTCTTGGATTTTGGCGGGCTGTGGCCGTTCAAGACGGCCGCTGACGACCGGCGGCGCTATTCGGTTAAGTCGCTTGCAGCCGCGATGGCGTCCGGCGCCGCCGGGCAGACTGAAGACGTCTCGCTCGTCTTTTTGCTGCGGCAAAGCGCGAACGCGATCAGCCGCGGCAGGATGATGGTCGCCGAGCGAGGCGCTGCGCTTTCGAAGATCGTAGCGGCGGCGGCGCAAGGCGACGCCCGGCTTGCGGCTCAGGCGGCGCGGCTTCTGATCGCGCTCTTTTGGGTCTTTCTTGCTGTCATGCTCGCGAAGGAGGCAGCCGCTGGAGCGCCGACGCGAGGTCTTGCAGCATCGGATGCGGCGGGCCTGTCGCGCATCTTTGCGGCGCTTGGCGTTCTCGGCGTCGCTTCCGCAATGGTCGGCGGGCTCCTTGTCAAGGCGCGCGCCAAGAGCGCGGAGGAATCGGCGCGCCGCGCCGCGACGGACTTCCGCGCCGAAA
>JACADX010000333.1 GCA_013389125.1 Parvularculaceae bacterium
ACGCGCGCGCTCGAATCTCGCCATCAGCGCCTTCGCCGGCGCAGCGTCGCCAAGGCGCGCCGCCGCGATCGCCGCGCAGACTTCAGCGAGTTCCGGCGGCCCTTCCCGATTGGCGTCGTTTTGCGAAAGGCGGGCGGATTCGGCGCACTGCTCGCGCGCCGGCGCCGGCTCGTTCTCATAGAGATTCATGAATCCCGACGCGACGAGCGCCTGCGCGCGCTGTCTTGGACGCGTTTCGCGGGCGACAAGCTCCTTCAGGACCGCATGCCCGGCTGCGACGTCGCCGGCGATAATCGCCTTCTTATAGGCGACCCACGCCGGGTCGAGCCCTGTGCGGTCAGCCTGCAGATCGATCGCGGCCCGCGCCGCCGCGAGAGAGCCGTCATTCGCCTCAACGACCGCGAGGAGTTCCGCATTCCAGCCGACGGCGTCAAGCGACTCGGCGCGGGAAATTTCCGACCGCGCGCGGTCAAAGTCGCCGTCGGTGATTGCGATCGAGGCGCGAAACCGTCTTCCCCACGCCCAGTCTGGCGATTCTTCAAGCAAGGCGTCGAGCGCGCCGCGCGCCGCGTCGCGGTCTCCAAGGGAAAGCTGCGCGGAAATCCGGTTGCCTTGCACGTCGCGATAATCAGGGCTCAGCGCCAGCGCTCGGTCGGCGATTTCTATCGCGCCCGCATAGTCTCCTTTCTGGATTCGCACGTTCATCAGCCATCGCAAAGCGCGCATGTTGCCTGGATCGGATTTAATGGCGCGTTTCAAGTCTTCTTCCGCCCGATCAAGCCGCGCGAAATCGTCGCCGTAAACATAATGGTGAACGGCCCGGGCGAAGTAGGCGTCGCTGTCGGCGCCGCCGAGCGCGAGGGCGCGTTCCAATGCCGCGCCGGCGGCCTCGCCGGAAGTCCGGGAGTCGCCGGAATAGCGATCAATGCTCGCAAGCGTGTAGGCGTAAAGCGCATGCGCGCGCGCGTCATTCGGGTCTCTCTTCATCACGCGTTCGAAGAGCGTGCGAGCCGCCGCGAAATCAGTCTGGTTCGCGGCGTCCTCAACGAGGCCAAGCGCGATATAGAAGTCGGCATCCTCCGACACCGGGCCGGCGGCCGGCGCCTTGGGCGCGAGGGTCTCGGCGATACGGTCCAAAATCCGACGAACGATAGCGAGGTCGGTGCGGCTGTTTTCCTGCATCTGAAACGATGCGACGGCGCGCTCGCTCTTCGCCCCGACGATGTCGACGTTATAAAGGAGGGCGTCGCCGATCTCGACGATCGTGCCGCGAACGACATAGTCGACGCCGAGCTTGCCGATGAACGCGCTTGCGTCCTCGGCTCGGTCCGGAAACTGGTAGCCGCGAACGTCGAAACCCCGTTCGCGCAGCATCGCGCGCATGCCGTGGGTAAGACCGGTCGCAAGGCCGGCAAGGCTCGCATTCGCGCCTTCGACCTCGAATGGCGGCACGGTGAGCGCCGCGCCGGGCGGCATCGCGTCCGCCTCTTTGGCGGTTCGCGAAGGCGCCGCCGCAAAGTATATGATCGCCGCAGCGAGCGCTGCCGCGAGCGCGGCGAAGATCGGACCGCGTCCGGCCGCCGCGGCCGTCTTGCGCGCGGGCGGCGCAGGCGTCGGCGGCGATTGGACCGCGTCCGGCGTCGCGTCGACATCCTGACCAAGCTTTCGCGCGATCGCTTTCGTCAATATGCGGAACGAATCCTCGGGAAACGCCCCCGCCGAATCGTCGACCGCCAGCGCCTGAATCTGGCGAAATCCGATCGGCGGCTCGACGCCGTCGAACGCCACGGGAACAAGCTTGCCCGTGTCGCGGCCGACCGCCGCCTCGTCGCGAACCCAGACAGAGTTGACAGCAAAACGCGACCAGAGAACGAGAACGACCCTGGCGCTTTTCAGGAAGGATTCAGTCTCTTCGGAATAGCGTTCGCCCGCCGTCAGCTTCCTGTCCCACCAGACCGTGTGTCCGGCTGCGACGAGCGCGTCAGAGAGCGCTTCGGCGCGCCCTGCATCCTCGCGCGAATAGGAAAGGAATATGTCCGCCACGTCTTGCCCGTCTCTCCTCCAGGCCGCCAGCAGAAGGCGCGTTCTAGCACCCCGCGCCGCGGCGGGCAAAACATCCGGCTGCCAGCGCGCCGCGCCGGCGCTCGCACGGCCGGCGATGCGTCGGGTCTTCCGCCGCAGCCCGCTTTCCCGTCAGTCCGCGAGACGGTAGGCGCTTTCCATCGCCGGCGGGCCGTCGCAACGCACCGAGCCGATGCGAACAAGGAGGATGAGGTGCGCATAAACGTTCAGCGCCGCTGCGCCGTGAAGCCGCTTGTCGATGTCGGCGTACATTTCGGGCGTGATCTCCCTGATCCGTGTCCGCCCCTTTTTGAGCTGGTCGAGGATCTGACCGTCGCGGATGCGCCGGTGCGCCTTGACCGCGCGAACGAAAGCCTTCGGCTTCAGGATCGGCGCGCCGTGCGTCGGATAATAGACGGCGTCGTCGCGCGAAAGGAGCCTGTCGAGGCTCTGAAGATAGTCGCCCATGTCGCCGTCGGGCGGCGCGACGACGCTCGTCGCCCATCCCATGACATGGTCGCCGGTGAAGAGCGCCTTTTCCTCGCGCAGCGCGTAGCAGAGGTGGTTCGAAAGGTGCCCCGGCGTCCACACCGCTTCGAGCGTCCAGCCGGAGCCGGAAACGGCGTCGCCGTCCTTGAGGACGAAATCCGGCCTGAACGCATAGTCGGCGCCTTCGTCAAGCGCCGGCGCGTCGCGTTGCCTGTCGGCGACGGGGTGCGGACCCATCGCGCGGATCGGCGCGCCGACGCGCTCGGCGAACCGCCTCGCGCCGCCGCAATGATCGCAATGCGTGTGCGTGACGAAAATGTCGCTGACTGGCTTCTTCCCGACCGCCGCGGCGAGCGCGTCAAGATGCGCCTCGTTCATCGGACCGGGGTCGATGACGGCGAGCGGCCCCTCGTCGCGCCCGACGATATAGGTTCCGCTGCCTGTGTAGGTGAATGGTCCGGGATTCTTCGCGATGACGCGGCGGATAAGCGGCGTCAGCCGCGACGGCGCGCCGTATTCGAACGGAAATTCCTTGACGAAGGGGATCGCCGCCAAGGATTACGCCTTAAGGCGTTCGTCGACGAGGCCCGCAAAAGCGTCCGCCAGACCGCGCATCGCCGTCAGCTTGTCCTCGCCGGAGAGCGCCGAAGGCGGGCCCATGTCGGTCTTGTTGGCGTCGACGACGTAAATGCGCCCGTCCTCGCGATCGCGCAGCACGTCGAGCCCGCCGAAATCCAGCGCCATCGCGCGCGCGAACTCGGCGATCCTTTCCTGCTCCGCTTTCGACAGCATGGCGTCGACAGGGGCGAGATCGACACGGTGGTTCTCGTTTGAAAAGCGCAAGCCGCGCGCGCGCCGCTTCAAATACACGAACGGCGCCTTGCCGCCGACCACCGGCGTTCTGATGTCGACGAATTCCTTGCCGTCAAACGTATTGTCGACGAGGCGCTGATAGACGCGGTCGCTTCGCGGCTGTTCGACCGGACATTCGATAATCCGCCCGTCATGTTTGCCGTTGAGCTCGGATTTCTCGACGGCCGGTCCGCGATGCGTTTTCGGATCGATCGTCAGCGAATAGCCGAAGACCTCTTCAAAGACCCGGCTTACGACGCTCTTTCGAATGTCATAGCAGCCGATATTGAACGCCGGCCGGTTCGACGGCGCGCGAAGCGGACCGGTGCGAAATTCGCGATCCTCGAAATAGAAATGAAGGTCGGCCTCCTCGGGACGCTCGACGATTTTGACGTCGGCGAGCTGGCAGACGGGCCAGATCGCATAATAAGAGTGCGGCTTGCGCGGGAAAAAGCAGATTCGCGCCCTCGGCTCGCGGCCCTTGACGACGCGAGCGGCCCTCAAGCCCTGCACCAGGCCGATGAACGAGGCGATCCGGAGCGCATCTCGCGCGAAAGACCGACTCCATCGGATATGGGCGCCGGTTTCCTTGGCGAGGATGCCGCCGCCTGAAAACTCGAAATCGGAAAAGAAGGCCATTCCCGAACGCTGCCCCTTAACCCTCTCCGCTAACCCTAATCGTCGCCTATGGCGGTCTTCAACATGGCTTTCCCGATGCTGACAAGGAAATAAAGACCGCGTGACCCGGTCCTGCGACAAGTTGAACGGCGCCGGCCCCGCTCTTGCGACGGCCCGGCCATGTGTGCCGTTCGTAAACAAGTCCTTAACGCGGCCCTCGGAGCGCTGTTGAACGCCGCCGCTCTCGCCGGCCCGGCGTCGGCCGGGGAGCGATCCGCCGGCGGGCTTGCGCTCGGCGAGACCCATGGCGGCATCACGGACGAAGCTTTCGTGACGGCGCCGCCGCACTGGCTCTACGTCGTCGAGAAGGAACGGGGCAGCTTTCTCGATTGCGGGGAGGGCCAGGAATCGCGCACAACCGATGATTCGGGACGGGATGCGGCGAAGCTCACCTGCGGCGTCACGCTGACGGAGACAATCGTCATTCCCGCCGCGTCCGCCAGCGCGCGCATCATCGTTCACTTCTAGCGAGCGCCTCAAGCGTTCGTCGTTGGCCGGCGATATTGTAGCCTGCGTTCGCCGCCTCCCCGATGACGGCGTCGACATCGGCGCCGGCGCGCGCGCGCGCGAATGCGCGCAGCGCGGTTGAGCGCGTGCCCGACCGGCAATAGGCGAGAATGCGGCCCCTGGCGCCGGCGACCGCTCGATCAAAGGCGTCAAGGTGACCGGGATTGATGCTCAAGCCGCTGATCGGAATCGCGACATAGTCGATGCCGGCGGCGCGAGCCGCCGCCTCAATGGCGGCTCCGGAAGGCTGCCCCGGTTCCTCGCCGTCCGGACGATTATTGATGACGAGAGCGACGCCAAGGTCTTTCGCCGCCGCTACGTCTTGAGGGCCGATCTGCGGCGAGACGAGAAAATCTTCCGCGAGAGGTATGAAATTGGCGGTCATGGCAGAGTTCCGGCGGCTGGCCGACCATATGGCGAACCTCGCGCAGCGCGGCTAGATACGCCGCCATGACAAATCCGCACATGCCGCCCTTCCACCTCGCCATCGCCGTCGACGATCTTGCAAAGGCCGACGCCTTTTATCACGGCCTTCTTGGCTGCCCGCACGGTCGCCGGTCGGACCAATGGATCGACTACGACTTTTTCGGCCACCAGCTTGTGGCGCATCTGTCGCCCGCGGATTGCGCAGCGGCGCGGACGAATGTCGTCGACGGCCACGACGTGCCGGCGCGGCATTTCGGCGTCGTGATGGCGCCCAAGGACTGGCGGCGGCTTGCGGAGAAACTTCAGAAAGCGGGCGCTGACTTCATCATCAAGCCCGACATCCGTTTCAGGGGCGAACCGGGAGAGCAGGGGACCTTCTTTGTCCGCGATCCCGCCGGCAACGCGCTCGAGTTCAAGTGCTTTGAAGACATGGCTCAACTGTTTGCGACATAGGCGTCTTGAGCGCGCTACTCGCCGTCCGCCTGCGAACTGTAGACAATTTCCCCATCGACGACCGTCATCACCGGCTTCGCGGTCAGAATTTCGGCTTCCGGCACGGTCATGATGTCCTTTGAAAAGACCGTGAAATCCGCCTTCCTGCCGACCTCGATCGCGCCGAGGTCCGCTTCCTGGAACGACGCGAAGGCGGGAGCCGCGGTGAACATCGCGAGCGCTTCGGCGCGGCTGACTTTCTCGTTCGGGCGCCAGTCCGCGCCGGCGTTTCCTTCAAGATCCTGGCGCGCGACGGCGGCGTAAAACTCGATCAGCGGATCGCCGCGCTCGACCGGCGCGTCCGATCCGCCGGCGATGACGGCGCCGGCGTCAAGGAGGCTCCGCCAGGCGTAGGCGCCGTCAAGGCGCGCGTCGCCCAATCGCGCCGGCGCGAAATAAAGATCGCCGATCGCATGCGACGGCTGCATCGAGGCGATGACGCCGAGATTTGAAAAACGCCCAATATCGTCCTTGTTCAGCACTTGCGCGTGCTCGATGCGCCAGCGCGGATTGGCGATCTTGCGCTCGTCGGCCGGGACTTTCGCGAACGCTTCTTCATACCAGTCGAGAACGAGCCGGTTGCCGCGATCGCCGATCGCATGCGTCGCGATCTGAACGCCGTCGCGGAGCGCCTTTTCAAAGAGCGGCGCTGCGTCCTCGTGCGTCATGAGGAGGAGCCCGCTTGTTCCCGGTTGATCGGAATAGGGTTCGATGAGCGCGGCGCCGCGGCTGCCGAGCGCGCCGTCGACATAGAGTTTCACCGCGCGCGTGACGATGCGGCCGGAATTGTTCCGGCGCGCGTCCGGAGAAATTGCGTCGTAACCGGCCTTGTCGATCGCGTTATAAACCCGGATCGGCAGCCGCCCCGCGGCCGCTTCCTCGTCGATCAAGGAGAGATCGGCGGGATCGACCGACATGTTGTGAACGCCGGTCCATCCATAGGCGGCGTATACGGCGGCGCCGACGTTGTAGGCTTCGCGCTTTGCGGCTGGTGACGGCGCGGCGACGAGCGCGGCGACAAGGTTCATCGCATTGTCAATGAGCATGCCGGTCGGCTCGCCGGCCGCGTCGCGTTCGATGCGGCCGCCGTCAGGGTCCGGCGTCGCCCGCGTGACGCCCGCTTTGGCGAGCGCCGTGCTATTGGCGACGAGCGCGTGCCCGTCCGCGCGTTTGAGGATGATCGGATGAATGTCGCTCGCCTGATCAATGTCCGCGCGCGTCGGAAAGCGCTTTTCAGGCCACGCTGTTTCAATCCATCCCCGGCCGTAAATCGTCTCGCCTTCAGGCGTTTCCTGCGCTGCGGCGGCGACAATGTCGACAAGCTCTTCAATCGAGCCGACGCCTTCAAGGTTCAGCGTCAGCTCGCGCATGCCGATGCCGAGAAGATGCGCGTGGCTGTCGACGAACCCCGGATAGAGCGCGGCGCCCGCAAGGTCGATTATCGCCGTCGTCGCGCCGACACGC
>JACADX010000030.1 GCA_013389125.1 Parvularculaceae bacterium
GCGCCGCCGCCGTCGTCGCGATATTGGCGAGCGAAATTGCGCCCGACCCGTCATTCGCGCCGCCGGCGGCCCCGCCCGTCGGGCGCGCGATCGCGAAGCTCGCCGGGTCCGCGAGCAAGACGGAATTGACCGAGAAGACGCCCTGGGCTTCGACGATCAGGGCTTGTCCCAACGGCGTTGTCGCGCCGACGGCGACGTTCCCCGCATAGACGGCGTTCAATTCGTCCGCGACGCCGCGCGCGGTCGCTTCGACGAGCGCTTGCAGCCGCGGCAGTTCGACATTCCGAAGATCAATAAGCCCGCGGATCTCGCCGGACTGGATCCCGGCGTTGACATCGGACGACAGGAGAGACGCCGCGCCGCTGTCGGGATCGACCGACGACAAGGTGATGGTCGTCTGCGGGCCGGCGGCGACGCCGAGCGCCGCGAAGCCGGCCGAGTTTGCGAGCGTTGCGCCGTCGCGCAGCGTCACGTCGACCCGGCCGTCTTCCGAGCGCGCGACATTGATCGACAGATAGGTCGAAAGCTCGGCGAGCCGCTGATCAAGCAGATCGGCGGCCCCGGCGCTGTCCTGCACGACCTGGTTGAGGCGATAGACTTCGTCGAGCAAGGCGTTGACGCGCGCCGTATCGGCGTTGAGCCTTCCGAGCGCGGCGTCGCTTTCGGCGACGACGGCGGCGGCTGTCCGCGAAAAGGCGTCAAACGCCGCCTGAAGCGCAAAAAGCGCGTCAGCCTTGGCCGCGGTCGAAGACGGGTTCGCTGAAAGTTGGGTGAGGGTCGCGAACGCCTCATCGAGCTTGTTCGCGTAGGAAATGTTCTCGCCCGGTCCGCCGAGCGATGCTTCGATTCGGGAGAGCGCATCGGCGACGGCGCGCGACGCCGCCTCATCAGCCGCCCCGCCGAACGCCGCGCCCTGCAGGAACCGGTCAACCGCGGCGCGCACGATCTCAACGTCGACGCCGGAAAACTGGTTCGGGATCGCGTCGGTCTCGAAATGCGCCTCGCGCCGCGAGAAATTCGGCGTGTTGACATTGGCGATGTTTTCCGAGGTCGCGGCGATCGCGCGCTGATTGGCGAAGAGCCCGGAGACAGCGGTGTTAAGCGCGACGTAGAGGCTCATGATTTCGCCTCCGCGCTGGGAAATATCTTCCCAATCGGCAAGTTCAACCCGGCAAACGGCGCCGCAGGAGCCGGCTTGCGCGCAGGAAGCGCCTGAATTTCCGCGAGTGCCCGCATTTCGTCGCTATTGTTCTCGTATTCGCCGAACCTTTATGTGCAAGCGGCGAACCAGCGCGCCGCGCCTCGGCAATCTCGGCCGCCGCCGGCAAATTCTGCAGGCTGAACTTTCCGCGCTGGCGCAACGCTTAACGTCGCTTAAGCATGAAAAGCCCGAAAACGCGCGGAATCCGGTCGTGGCGTCGGTCTTGCCAAGTCTCGCAGGCGCAGTTGGTGCAAGAATGACCGAGGCGACGAACATTTCGTCTTTCACCGCCGAGACCGCCTTGCGGCGCGGGCGAAGGCCTGCGCCGCAAGAGGCGCCGGCGTTTTCCTACGCGCTGGCCGCGGCGTCGCTCGAGAAGAGTGCGGCGAAATCTCTCGAGGCGCACGGCGCCAGGCCGGCAACCGCCGGCGGAACTGAGAAGCGACCGCCGGTCGCTTCATCCCGCGCTGAGCGTTTGGTTGGAGACCCCCGGCAAGGAGACAGGACCGCCGCCGGAAACGGCGGCGCGCCTGACGCATCAACGCAGCCCCGACAAGACGCCGGCACCCAACCGAAACCGGGCGCAGCCAACGCCGCATCCTTGCCGGCGCCCGCCGCTCAGGTCGCTGCATCGCCTCTAATCCCTGCTTCCGCGAAGGCGCTCGAAGCCGCCGTCCTGCGCGAAATTGCGGCCGCCCGGAAACCGACGGCGGCCTTGAAAGCGGCGCGCCAGCCCGCGGAGCCAACCCCGCTCAAGGCGGAGTTCGCCGAGATCCTTGCAAAGCGCCTCGAAAAGACCAGCGTCTTCGACATTCGCCTCGACCCGCCGACCCTCGGCCGCGTCGAGGGAAGGTTCGTCGTCGGCGATGACGGCAAGGCGGCGCTCTCGCTGGCGTTCGATAACCAAAGCGCTTTCGATCTTTTCTCGCGCGACGAGCAGACCCTTCGGCAGGCGCTTTCGGATGCAGGCTTCAACTTCGGCGCCGGCGATTTCGCCTTTTCATTCCGGGCGCCGCCGCAGCCGGAGGCGCCGTCCGCGCTTCCGGGGACTCCGCCCGAAACGCCTCGCTCCATTGATCCCGTCTTCCACGCCGGCTGGAGCGCCGGCGCGCTCGATATCCGCATCTGAAAGCCAATGTCATGGAAATCACCGCCGCAATCGCAAGCCCCCGGTCGACGGCCGCCCTCTCGCAGCTCACCGGCAATCTCGATTCGTTTCTCACATTGCTGACGACGCAGCTTCGAAACCAGGACCCGCTCAATCCGCTCGACACTGAAAAATTCACCTCGCAACTTGTGCAGTTCGCATCGGTCGAGCAATCGATTGAGACCAACAAACATCTTGAGACGTTGATCGGACTCCAGGCGGCCGCCGACCGCGACGGCGCCCTTGCGATGCTTGGCAAGACGATCATGATCGAGAGCGACAAGGCGGCCAATCTCGGCGCCGGCGCCATGTGGGCCTACGACCTGCCGAACGGCGCCTCGAGCGTTCGCCTGACGATCCTCAACGATAAGGGTCAGCCCATCGCGCAGTTTGTCGGCGATCCGCGCCAGGGCGCGCATGATTTCGTCTGGGACGGAAAAGCGGCGGACGGAAGCGCGGCGCCGCCGGGCGTTTACGCGCTTGTCGTGCAGGCGAAGGACGCCAATGGCGCCGCCGCGCCCTTCACGCTGCAGTCCCGGACAAGCGCGACAAGCGTCATCCTCGGCGCATCGGGACCTCAGCTGGAAACGCCGATCGGGCCGGTCGCGCTTTCCGCTGTGAAACGCGTCATCGGAGGCTGACATGAGTTTTTCAAGCCTGTTCTCGATCGGCCTCTCCGGCCTTTCCGCCTTCAGCGTCGGCCTTGAGGCCGTCTCGACCAACATCGCAAACAGCCAGACGACCGGCTACAAGCGCGTGCGCGCCGATTTCGCGGATCTCATTCCGTCTGACGCGCCGTCCATGGACCAGTCGATCGGCGCGGGCGTTTCCGGCACCGGCGTCGCAGCGGTTTCGCGCTGTCTCGCCGGCGAGCAAGGCGCAGTGTCGCGCACCAATATGCCGACCAACATCGCCGTCTTGGGCGACGGCTTTTTCGTCGTCGCCGAAGCGGCGGCGCCGACCAGCGCGGCGACGCTGCTTTTCACGCGCGCCGGCGATTTCACGCCGGATGCGCTCGGAAACCTCAAGAACGCCGCCGGCTATTACCTCCAAGGAGCCGCCGTCGGGACCGACGGGCGCGCCGGCGCCGGAAGCCTCCAAAGTCTCGAAACGGTCAATCTCAACCGCACGCCCGCCGGCGCGGACCCCGCGCTCCTCGGCGCCATGACGAAGGCTGAGATTGACCCTGACGGCTATGTCCGCGCGACCTACGCCAATGGCGCAACCTACGCCCTCTTCCGCATTCCGCTCGCGCTTTTCGCAAACCCGGAGGGTCTTGAGGAAGCGGAGCGGACCGCCTTTCGCAACACGACCCTTTCGGGCGACGCCCGCCTTGCCGGCGCCCGCACGGGAAGCGCCGGCGCAATCGAAGGATCAGCGATCGAAATCTCCACCGTCGACATCGGTCAGGAATTCTCAACCCTTATTTCGACGCAGCGCGCCTATTCGACCGCCGCCCGCGTCGTCTCGGCCGCCGATGAATTGTGGCGGACGCTCGTTCAAACCGCCGCATAAGGATCAATTTGAACAGTTCCCGTCCCGCTCCGGCGCGGAATCGCATCGCTCAAAAACCTCACGACGCATCAATGTCTTAGGGCGTAATTTACCCTGACGCTTAGCCGTTTTTTAAAAGCGCGTCGCGTATTGTCCGAGCATCGAGTTGCGTATTCAAAGGAACCCTCTGCAATGACCGTCGCCGCACAACAGGCGTCGCAGCGTTCGAAAGAGCCGTATGTGATCGGGCCGGACGGACTGCCGCTGACGCTCGCTGATTTGCCGCCGACTTCGACGAAGCGTTGGGTCATTCGCCGCAAGGCGGAAGTCGTCGCGGCCGTCCGCGGCGGGCTCTTGACGCTGGAAGAAGCTTGCGAGCGGTACCAACTCACGCTCGAAGAATTTCTCGCATGGCAAAAGGCGATCGACCAATTCGGCATGCCGGGATTGCGCGCGACGCGGGTTCAGCAATATCGCTGACGAGGCGAATTAACAAAATCTCAAGGGATATGGCCCGCGCAACGGCGCGGGCTTTTTCTTTCCGATCGGCCGCGAGGCTTAGCGGAATATTTACGCCGAACCGGGCAAATTTTGCCGGGCGACGCCAAGGCTTGGGAACGGCGCCGCTGTGAGGGCGAAAAGCCGTGAACGAAATTCTCGGGATGATCCGATCCTTTGGGATTGCGCGTCTTGGCGCGATCATCGGCGTGACGCTTGGCGTCGCGGTCGCGATGGCGCTGATCGTGACGCGTGTCGCGCAGGAGCCGATGACGCTCCTCTACGCCGACCTCGATCTGAAAGACGGCCAGGACCTTGCCACCCGCCTTGATCAGGACGGCGTCAAATACGAAGTACGCGAGACGCGCGGAACCGTGTCGATTTATGCGCCGCGGGACAAGGCGGCGGACCTGAAGCTGAAGCTCGCCGGCGACGGCTTTGTCGTGCGGTCAAAAAGCGTCGGTTACGAAATCTTCGACGA
>JACADX010000408.1 GCA_013389125.1 Parvularculaceae bacterium
CCTTCAGCGGGTTCCCCGGCGAGACGAGCCACCATACGGCGTCGAGCTTCAAGAGCTTCAGCTCTTCGAGCGAAATTTCGCGATGGCCTTCGTGCGCCGGGTTGAAGGAGCCGCCGAGAAGGCCGATCCGTGACCTATCGTGGCGTTGCGGAATCATTGCGCAGCGGGCCTCCCCACGCCAGTCATGGGGCGCAAGGCGCCGTCTTTCAAGGCTCGAAGCGTTTTTTCACCTTTGACGGCTTCCCTTTCAGGGCCGGTTAATTCAAAGACAAGGCCGCCCGCCCTATGTCAGGCTGAAACTGATCGCCGTCCGGAAAACCGTTCATGTTCGACGCCCAGAAGAGCCGCATGCTCGCCCTTGTCAGAAGCCCGCATGCGGAGCGTTCGCTGTTCGCAATCTCATTCGCCGAGAGCTCGTTTTTTCCCCTGCCGCCGGACTTAATGCTCGGGCCGATGGCGGCGGCGGAACCGTCGAAATGGGCGCGCCATGCGCTCAATTGCACGATCGCTTCCGTCCTCGGCGGCCTCGCCGGCTATGCGATCGGCTATTTCCTGTTCGAATCCGTCGGCCAGTGGATCATCAATCTCTTCGGCTATGGCGGAAAAGAAGCCGCGCTCCGCGCCTTTTACGATCAGTGGGGAGCCTGGTTCATCTTCCTCAAGGGCCTCACGCCGATTCCGTTCAAGCTCGTCACCATCGTCTCCGGCGCAATGCAGTTCTCGCTGCCCATCTTCGTCCTCGCCGCGACGATCACGCGCGGCGCGCGGTTCTTCGCCGTCGCTTGGCTGTTCCAGAAATTCGGGCCGCAGATCGCGCCAGTGATGGAAAAGCGCATGGGGCTCGTGCTCGTCGGCGTGGCGGCTCTCATCATCGTGGCGCTCGTCGCGGCGCATTATTTGCTGTAGGTCGCCCTCAAGGGGTCCATTCGCCCGCGCGTTCAGCGCGATCATCCTCAGGCGCCGCGCGTCCGAGTTTCAAGTTCATGAGATCGCGCATCAGCGCCGGAAGTCCTTCTCCCGCGACGCCGGAGATCGCGCGGGCGGGCCGTCCTGCAGCTCTTGAGAGCGCTGCAAGCCGCTTCTTCCTCGTCGCGGCGTCGAGCGCGTCGACCTTGTTGAGGCAAACGATTTCGAGCTTGCCCTCAAGACCGCGCCCATAGGCGGCAAGCTCGCCGCGCACCGTTCGGTAGTCGGCGGCGACGTTCTCGGACGTCCCATCGACGAGATGGACGATGGCGGCGCAGCGCTCGACATGGCCGAGAAAGCGATCGCCGACGCCGGCGCCTTCATGCGCGCCTTCAATGAGCCCCGGAATGTCGGCAAGAACGAAACTCTCGCCTTCCGAGAGGCGAACGACGCCGAGCCCCGGGTGAAGCGTCGTGAACGGATAATCGGCGATTTTCGGCCGCGCCGCCGTAACGGCGGCGAGGAGCGTCGACTTGCCGGCGTTCGGCAGGCCGACAAGCCCGAAATCCGCAATCAGCTTCAGGCGAAGCCAGAGCGTGCGCCGCTCGCTCGCTTGTCCCGGATTGGCCCGCGTCGGCGCGCGGTTCGTCGAGGTCTTGAAATGCGCGTTGCCGAAGCCGCCGTTTCCGCCCTTCGCGAGCAGAACCCTTTCCCCGACCTTTTTAAGGTCGGCGACGAGCGTCGCCTCGTCTTCCTCGTAGATTTCAGTGCCGACCGGCACGCGGACGACGAGATCCTCCCCGTCGGCGCCGGTGCGATTTGACCCTTCGCCCGGCCGGCCGTTTTTCGCCGTGTAGTGCTGCTGGTAGCGAAAATCGATCAGCGTATTGAGATTCTCGACCGCCTCCGCGAAGACATGCCCGCCGCGCCCGCCGTCGCCGCCATTCGGCCCTCCGAACTCGACGAATTTCTCGCGCCGGAAGGAAAGGCATCCGGCGCCGCCAGCCCCGCTTTCGACATAGATCTTGGCGCGATCGAGGAATTTCACGGGCGCTATATAGACGCTTTCCCGCCGGGCGCCATGCTGCGCGAACCGGGTGCGCGGGCTCGCGGAAGCGGCTAGCGTCCAAACGTCAGCCGCCTGGAGACGAGGATGCCGAAGCCCGTCGATTATCTATTCACGCCGTTTCGCCTCGGACGGCTTCAGCTTCCGAACCGCATCGTCATGGCGCCGATGACGCGCTCATTCTCGCCGGGCCATGTTCCGGGCGCGAATGTCGGCGCGTATTACCGCCGCCGCGCCGAGGGCGGCGTCGGGCTCATCCTCTCGGAGGGCGTCTCGCCGAATACGGTGACGGCGACGGGAACGCCCGACGTCCCGAACATTGCGACGCCCGAAGCGAAGGAAGGCTGGAGAAAGGTCGCCGCGGGCGTGAAGGCGGCGGGCGGAATCATGGGGATCCAGCTTTGGCACGAAGGACCCTATCGCAACCCGGCGAAGAGCGAGTTCCCGGACGTTCCCTCTTGGTCGGCGTCGGGCCTTAAAGTCCCGGGAAAGCCGCTCTGGGCGCCGATGACCGAGAAGGAAATCGAAGCCGCGATTGAAGAGTTCGTCGCCGGCGCAGCCGCGGCGAAGGACCTTGGTTTTGATTGCGTCGAGTTTCACGGCGCGCATTCCTATCTCATCGACAGCTTCTTCTGGGATCAGACGAATCTGCGGACCGACCAATGGGGCGGCGGCTGGGAGGGGCGGACGCGCTTTGCCTGCGAGATCATCCGCCGGACGCGGAAAAAAGTGGGCGCCGACTTCCCGCTCCTCATCCGCCTCTCGCAATGGAAGCAGCAGGATTTCGCGGCGAAGGCCGCGCCGACGCCTGAGGAATTCGAACGCTGGCTCGCCCCGCTCGTCGAAGCGGGGATCGACGCCATCCATTGCTCGCAGCGGCGGTTCTGGGAGCCAGCCTTCGAGGGCTCCGATCTCAATGTCGCGGGCTGGGCGAAAAAGCTCACCGGCAAGCCGACGATTTCCGTCGGTTCGGTCGGACTTTCCGGCGAATTCACCGCGACTTACAGCGGCGAGATTTCGCAGCCCGCCTCGCTTGACCGACTGATTGATATGATGGAGCGCGGCGATTTCGACCTCATCGCGGTCGGCCGCGCGCTCTTGCAAGATCCCGAATGGGTCCAAAAGGTCCGCGAAGGACGTATGAGCGCGTTGAAGGAGTTTTCGCGCGATGCAATCGCGACGCTTTACTGAACATTGAAAGGCCCCCCATGATCACCGTACATCACCTCGAGAACTCGCGCTCGCAGCGCATCTTGTGGCTGCTCGAGGAACTCGGCGTCCCCTACGAAGTCAAACGCTACAATCGCGACAAGAAAACCAATCTTGCGCCGAAAGAGCTCCTGAAGGTTCACCCGCTCGGCAAGTCGCCGGTCATCGAGGATGACGGCGCCGTCATCGCCGAGACGGGAGCGATCATCGAGCACATCGTCGAAACGCACGGCCAAGGCCGCCTCGTTCCGCCGAAGGGGACGGATGATTACCGGCGCTACAAATATTGGCTGCACGCCGCGGAAGGGTCTTACATGCCGCCGCTCGTCATGGCGCTCCTCCTCAATCGCATGGAAACGGCGCCGATGCCGTTTTTCGCAAAGCCCGTCGCAAAGAAGCTGGCCCAGGCGGTGCGCGACGGCTATCTGACGCACACGACAAAAGCGCTTTTCGATTATCTCGACACGGAACTTTCGAAGGGCGAATGGCTCGCCGGCCGGGAGTTCACGGCCGCCGACATCATGATGAGCTTTCCGGCGGAAGC
>JACADX010000311.1 GCA_013389125.1 Parvularculaceae bacterium
AATCTAACGGAGGGCGGTCCTTGTGACCACCGCTCCCGGACGAACCTTTCCAGTCGCCGCATTAACTACGCGACGGCGGCGCGCTCAAGCGGAAAGCATCAATTGCGCCATTCTGCGGCAGTCACAGCGCAGCGCCGGCGCGTTTCAGCATCTCGGCGAATTCTCGGCGCAGACGCGGCGTGCCGTCCTCGAAGCGCTCCTTGACCCATTTCGAGACGGCGCCCGCGTCGATCGACCGGATCAGCCGTCGGAAAGGGCCGATCGCGGACGCCGACGACGTGAACCGCGTCACGCCGACGCCGATGAGCGCCGCACCCATGAGAACATCCGACGCCTGTTCGCCGCAAAAGGTCAGCGGCTTTCCGGCCTTGCGCGCTTTCTCGGCGATCGCGGCTATGAAGGAGAGAAACCCCGCTTCAAGCGGATCGTAGCGTCCTCGGGTCATTTCCGAGTCGCGATCCGCCGCGAAATAAAACTGCGCGAGGTCGTTTCCGCCGACCGACAAGAAGTCGACGCGCTCGGCGATTTCCGCGATGCGCCAAGCCGCAGCCGGCGTTTCGATCATCGCGCCGAGGCGTATCGCCGTGGGCAACTGTCTGGCGCGCCGCCGGCTGAACTCGATTTCGCGATCAAGGAGCGCGCGCGCCGCATCGATTTCCTCGGCGAGCGTGATCATCGGAAAGAGAATGTTGAGTTCGCGCCCCGCCGCGGCGGCAAGCAGCGCGCGCATCTGCGGGCGGAAAAGGCCGGGGCGATCGACCGTCATTCTGACGCCGCGCCAGCCCATGGCGGGATTTGCCTCGTCGCGCCGCTGCATATAGGCGGCCGACTTGTCGCCGCCGAGATCGGCGGTCCGAAAGACGACCGGCCGGCCGCCCGCCTTGTCCAGAATTTCGCGATAAAGCCGTTCTTGGACCCGGGCGTTCGGGAGCTGCGCCCCGATCAGGAATTGCAGTTCCGTCCGGAACAGCCCGACGCCGGCGGCTCCCGTGCTTTCGAGGTGCGCCATGTCGAGCGGAATGCCGACGTTCATCAAAAGCTCGATCGTGACGCCGTCGCGCGTGACGACCGGCAGTTCGCGCTCAGCCGCATAGGACGCCTGGCGTTCCGACTGCAGGGCCCGCTTCTCCCGATAGCTCGCAATAACGTCCTGGTTCGGACGAATGTGAACTTCGCCCGTCTCGCCGTCGACGATGATCTCGTCTCCGGGTTCGGCGAGCATGATCGCATTGTCGAATCCCGCAACGAGCGGAACTCCGAGCGCGCGCGCGACAATCGCGACATGCGAGGTCGCGGAGGCTTCGCCGACGATGAGGCCCTTGATCCTCGCGCGGTCATATTCAAGGAGCTCCGCGGGTCCGAGACTGCGCGCGATCAAGATCGCCTCGTCCGGCAGTTCCCCTGCGGCGGCAGGCTCGCCCGACAAGAGGCGCAAAAGCCGGTTCGACAGGTCGTCGAGATCGTGCATGCGTTCGCGCAAATAGGGATCCTTGACCTGCGCCATGCGGGCGCGGTTTTCGGTCTGGACCTGCTCGACGGCGGTCTCGGCGGTCAGCCTCGACGCGACCGCGGCGCGCATCCGCTCTTTCCAGCCGCGGTCATAGGCGAAAAGCCGGTAGGTCTCGAGCACCTCGCGGGAAGCGTCGACGAGCGAGGCGTCGGCGAGGAGCGCGTCGATCGAGGCTTGAAGCTTTGCAAGGCCAGCGTCAAGGCGCGCCGTTTCCGCCGCGACGTCGCTTGCGAAAACCTTGTGCTTGGGCGTCGGCGGCTCATGAAACGCCGCGCGCCCCAGGGCGACGCCCGGGGTCACGCCTGCGCCGAGGAGGCGCTCCGGGCGATGCAGGACGGCTCCGACTTCTTCCGTCGTCCGCGGGTCGAAGAGTTCGCCGGACGCGGCGATTTCCGCGAGCAGCGTGCCGACGGCCTGCGCCGCGCCGAGCTCTTCATCCGTATACCGACGGCTCTCGCGGTTTTGAAGGACGAGAACGCCGAGCGACTTGCCGGACCGGATCAGCGGAACGCCGAGAAACGAGTGCAGCGGATCCTCGCCAGTTTCGGGCCGGTAGGCGAACTTCGGATGCAAGGGCGCGTCGGACGTGATCAACGGCCGCTGCGTCTCGGCGACGACGCCGACGAGCCCCTCGCCCCAGTTGAGGCGCGTCTTGTGGACGGCCGCCCGGTTAAGCCCTTCCGTCGAATAGAGCTCAAGCTCGTCGCTCGGGAGACGGATATAGATCGAGCAGACGTCCGATTCGACGTGCTTGGCGATCACCGTCGTCAGCCTGTCGAGACGCTCTTGCGCGCTGACGGCGGCGGCGACCGCCTCCTGCATGCTCTTGAGGAGATCGGCGATGCCGCCGCGTTTCGGCGCGGATTTCCGTCTGGCGCTCATGACCGGCGCGCTTCGCGCATTGTCATGCGGCGCCTTGCGCCCGGTCGAGACCGTAGGCCTGATGGAGCGCGCGGACCGCGAGCTCGCCGTATTCGGATGCGATCAGCACGCTGATCTTGATTTCGGACGTCGAGATGTTCTGGATGTTGATCGACTTGTCCGCGAGCGCCCGGAAC
The DNA here is from genome assembly GCA_013389125.1 of Parvularculaceae bacterium. Classification (GTDB taxonomy): domain Bacteria; phylum Pseudomonadota; class Alphaproteobacteria; order Caulobacterales; family Parvularculaceae; genus Amphiplicatus. The sequence goes on from JACADX010000311.1 coordinate 2,569, forward strand.
ATCGTCGACGCGACGCCGGTGTGGCTCCTCATGCCGACCCCGATGACCGACACCTTGACGACGTTCTTGTCCGACAGCATCTGCACGTAGCCGATCTTCTCCTTGGCGAGCGAGAGGGCGTCGACGGCGCGCGCGAGTTCCGATTCCGCCATCGTAAACGAGATGTTCGCGCCCGCCTGTCGCGATGGGCTTTGAATGATCATGTCGATGTTGATGCCCGCATCGGCAAGGAGGCCGAAGATCTGCGCCGCCTTGCCCGGCTCGTCGGGGACCGACATCAGGCTGATCTTCGCCTCGTCCTTTGATAATGTCACCGCGCTGACGATCTGTTTTTCCACGATGTCTTCCTCGTCGCAGATAAGCGTTCCCGGCGTCGGTGCGTCGGGAGGCCCGAAACTCGACAGCACGCGTACGGGGACCTTATAGGCCATAGCGAGTTCGACGGAACGCGTTTGCAGCACTTTGGCGCCGAGGGAGGCCATTTCCAGCATCTCTTCGTAGGAGACCCGGTCGAGCCGGCGGGCCTGCTTTGAAATGCGCGGATCGGTGGTGTAGACGCCGTCGACATCGGTGTAGATGTCGCAGCGTTCGGCCTTAAGCGCGGCGGCGAGCGCGACGGCCGTCGTATCAGAGCCGCCGCGGCCGAGCGTTGAAATACGCCCATCCTCGGCGACGCCTTGAAAGCCCGCGACGACGGCGATTTCGCCATTGTCGATGGCGTCGCCAAGGGGCTCTTCGGGAATCGCGAGGATGCGCGCCTTGCCATGCGCATTGTCGGTGCGGATCGGCGCTTGCCAGCCCTGCCAGGACCGGGCGCGGTAGCCCATTTTCTGGAGGATGAGCGCGACAAGACCCGACGTCACCTGTTCGCCGCTGGCGACCACCGCGTCATATTCGACATTCCGGACATCAAGCGCCGGGTCCGGCGGTCCGGCGTCGGCGCAAAGGGCGACAAGCCGGTTGGTTTCCCCGGCCATCGCCGACACCGCGACAACGACGGAATGGCCGGCGTCCGCCTCGCGCTTAACGAAGGCGGCGACGCGCCGCATTCGCTCGACGTCCGCGACCGAAGTGCCGCCGAATTTCATCACAATCCGCGCCATGCGCCCGATCGCCGCCTTTTGGCCTTCACGCTTCTGCGTGATGTCTATAAAGAGCCTCTTTCCCCGCGCAAGGCGCGGAAAAACTATTGCGCCTTAGAGGTTTGCTGAAGGCGAGGCGTCATGGAAGCCGTGCGCACGACTGTCGATCCGTCTGAAATCGAGAAGTTCTCGAAGATCGCCGACGCGTGGTGGGACCCCTTCGGAAAGTTTGCGCCGCTGCACAAGTTCAACCCGGTTCGTCTCGCCTATATCCGGGATGGAGCCTGCGCCCATTTCGGTCGCGACCGGCGCGCGCGAGCGCCGCTTGCCGGCCTTCGCCTGCTCGATGTCGGTTGCGGCGGCGGCCTCGTCGCGGAACCAATGCGCAGACTGGGCGCTGACGTGACCGCGATCGACGCCGCTGAACCAAACATCAAGACTGCGATGGTCCATGCGAACGAGGCGGGCCTTGAGATCGACTACCGAACGGCGACGGTTGAGGACCTCGCCTCTTTAGGGGAGCCGCCGTTCGATCTTGTGCTCAATCTCGAAGTCGTCGAACACGTCGCCGACCCTGAAGTCTTCCTGCGGCTTTCCGCGTCGCTGGTGCGGCCGGGCGGGCTGATGGTCGTCGCCACCATCAACCGGACGCTCAAGGCGCTCGCGCTCGCCAAAGTGGGCGCGGAGTACCTATTGCGATGGCTGCCGCGCGGGACGCACGATCCTGCGAAATTCCTCAAGCCACAGGAACTCGCCGACGCGCTCGGCGCCGCCGGCATGACGGTCACGGCTGCGGCGGGCGTCGCCTACAACCCGCTGACGGACCTGTGGAAAATCGTCGACGACACCGACGTCAATTACCTGATGACAGCGATAAAGCCCGGAAACGCCTGATAAAATCAGCCCAAATCACGCCGTGCGGCGCCCGTCCCCGCCGCGCGGATTTTGCGTCCGTCAATCGCAAGATGCTCCGTACGGAAAATTTTTTTGCGGGCGGGCGGCCTTCTGGACCGGCCAAAACGGGGACGATAAAGTCCGCGCCGACGGGGGATTGAAGGGGTCAATACATGTCAGCATCGGTTTTCCAGGTCGGGCTCTTGAGCGCCGGCGTAATCTTTCTCATTGGCGGCGCCGTTCTCGCCGTCATTGGCTCGCGGATTGCGAGCGCCGGCAAGGCCGCGCAGGCGGAAGCGAATTTGCGCCTTGAGGCGAGCCGGGAACTCGCCGCCGAGGTGAAGCGGCTCGCCGAGCGAGTTGAACTCTCGCTGCAGTCGCGAGACGCATCGATCGAAAACGCGTTCCTGCGCCACAACGACGCGTGCGCCGCCTCAATGCAACAGGCTTTCGCTGCGAAGGGCGGTCATGGACACGACGACGACGACGATCATCACAAGAAGCATCATGCCGCCAATAGCGGAAAAGGCGGCCATCATGACGATGACGACGACGACCATCATCACAAGAAGCATCATGCGGCCTTGAGCGGCAAAGGCGGCCACCATGACGACGATGATGACGACCACCATCACAAGAAGCACCACGCGGCCGACGATGCGCGTCCTTCGCTGCTGGCGCGGCTTCTTGGGCGCGTTCATTAGAGCGGCGTGCGGTGAAGTGTGCACGGTTCACCGCGAGTGAGGCGCGAAGCG
>JACADX010000291.1 GCA_013389125.1 Parvularculaceae bacterium
CGAGAGATATTCGCGCGCGAGGCGCTGGGCTTCCGCGATCTCGTCCGGCGACATCTCTCGCGAGAGTTCCGCGCGATAGGCTCGGGCCTCGGCATTGCCGGTCATCGCCGCCAGGTTGAACCATTTGTGCGCCGTGATGAGATCAAACGCTCCGTCCGATCCGACCGACGCCTCAAGCCCCAATCGGTACATTTCTTCGCCGCTCAGCGTTTCGCCCACCGACAAAAACGCGTCGGTCCGCACCGTTATTGACATCAATTGCCCCTGTCTCTTCCCGAAGGCGCCCCGCCCCGGTTTCTTGACGACAGATGAGAAGGGCCGATCGCTAAAATTGCGTGAATGAACAATTTCCCCTTCGTTACCGCCTCGCTAACAAAGCGTTAAACGCATCAGCGGGGGGCCGACATCGTCCGTCTGCGCACAAAAAGGCGGAGCCGCTGGCGCTGGCGGACTGGAGAAGCGGCTGCGCTTTCGATCCGCCGTCGCGCCGCCATTCGCAAGGGAGCGGTGCGACGCCGCCCTATTGCGCCGGCGCTTCCTTATTCCTCAGCTTTTCAAACGACCCCATGCCGCAGGAGCCGACCAGAAACTTGCCGTTGCTGTCGACAATGCGGATGATCTCATTGCGGCAGAGCTGCGCCGTCGACGTCGAATATTCAAAACGCGTCGAACTGCGCGTCGCGCCGTTGCAGTCGGTTGAAAGATCGCTGACGTAATAATCATTGACCCCTGACTGAATGAGAAGCGTGCGCTCGTCGACCGCGGTGATGTTCGTGATCTGCCGGACGTTGAGGCAGGTCGTGACTTCTCCGGTGCGCTCAAACTGCGCGAGTTTCTCCGCGGCGTTTTCGTCGATCGGCTCGGCGCCCGTCGACGCGCAGCCAGCCGTCAAAAGAAGGCCGATCAACATGAATTTCCTCGCCATTCGAACTCTCTCCGATTGACCTTGGGACCGATCAAATCATAGCGCGGTCGCCCGCGCGCCGGCGATCACGAAAAAGGGAGTGCCGTCAAACGTCGCCGCTTTCAGGCGAATGCGTCAACGGGAAACGCATCGTTACGACGTAACATTGTTCAGAGGCCAAGCTTTTTCTTGAGGATTTCGTTTACGGCGGCCGGGTTCGCCTTTCCGCCGGTCGCCTTCATCACCTGGCCGACAAACCAGCCGAACGTCTTGGGCTTTTCCTTCACTTCGCGCGCCTGGTCCGGATTGGCGGCGATGACGGCGTCAATCGCCTTTTCGATTGCGCCCGAATCCGTCACCTGTTTGAGGCCGCGCTCCTCGACGATCCGTTCAGGATCGCCGCCCGTTTCGAACATGATCGCGAAAACGTCCTTAGCGATGCGCCCGGAAATCGTATTGTCCGAAATGAGATCGATGAGCTTGCCGAGCTGCGCCGCCGAGATCGGCGAATCCGCGATCTCCTTGCCGCTCTTGTTGAGCGCGCCGAAAAACTCCGTCGTCACCCAGTTCGCGGCGAGCTTTCCGTCGCGGCCCTTCGCGACGGTTTCGAAAAAGTCCGCCTTCGCGCGGTCCTGGGAAAGCACGGCGGCGTCATAGAGCGTCAAGCCGTAGTCCTTCATGAAGCGATGTTTCTTGGCGTCCGGCAGTTCCGGAAGGCTCTTCCGGATCGATTCGACCCACGCCGGATCAAGTTCGAGCGGTAAAAGATCAGGATCCGGAAAATAGCGATAGTCGTGCGCGTCCTCCTTCGAGCGCATCGTCCGCGTTTCGCCGGTCGCGACGTTGAAAAGCCGCGTTTCCTGGTCGATCCTGCCGCCGCGCTCGATGACTTCGATCTGGCGACGCGCTTCATACTCGACCGCCTGCTTCACATAGCGGATCGAATTAATGTTCTTCGTTTCCGTCCGTGTACCGAGTTTTTTGCCAGGCCGGCGCACCGAGACATTGACGTCGGCGCGCATCGAGCCCTCCTCCATGTTGCCGTCGCAGGTTCCAAGATAGCGAAGGATCGTGCGCAGCTTCGAAAAATAGGCCGCCGCCTCGTCAGCCGAGCGCATGTCGGGCTTCGAAACAATCTCCATCAACGCGACGCCGGAGCGGTTCAGATCGACGTAGGAGTCCTTCGGCGAGAGATCGTGGATCGACTTCCCGGCGTCCTGCTCAAGGTGCAAGCGCTCGATGCCGACGGAGATCTCCTCGCCCTCGACCTCAACCTCGATCGACCCTTCGCCGACGATCGGATCCTTGTACTGCGAAATCTGATAACCCTGCGGCAGGTCGGGATAGAAATAGTTCTTCCGGTCGAAGCGCGACCAGAGATTGATCTTCGCGTTAAGGCCGAGGCCGGTCTTCACCGCCTGCTCGACGCAGAATTTGTTGATGACGGGGAGCATGCCCGGCATCGCAGCGTCGACAAGCGACACGTTTTCGTTGGGGCCGGCGCCGTATTCGGCGGAAGCGCCGGAAAAGAGCTTCGACTTCGATGCGACCTGGGCGTGGACTTCAAGGCCGATCACGACCTCCCAGTCGCCGGTTTCGCCTTTCAGGAGCTTTCTCAACTCAGCCATGTCTTACTCCGCCCACATCCGCCTGAGGCAGGTATGCACATGCTGCAGCCGGATGCGGTTTTCCCATTCCATGCGTTCGCCTTCCAGCGCGTAGACTTCGTTAAGGTCGTAAAGGAGCCCGCGTCGCATCGGATCCCTGACTTCGCTTTCGATAAACGTGATCGCGACGAGGCGTTCGCCCTGTTCGAGAGGGAGGACCTCGTGAATGGTCGACGAGGGGTAGACGACCGCCGAGCCGGGACTTCCTTTGATGCGGATCGGCTGCGACCCGAGGTGGATCGTCAGCTCGCCGCCGAGACTCGCCTTCGGGTCGCCGAGAAAAACGGTCGACGAGACGTCAAATCGCATGCGCTTGCCGTCGACGATTGCATAAGCCTCGTCGCTGTGACGGCCATAGGCCATGCCAGGCTGGTAACGGCAGATCATCGGCGGCGCGATGACCTTTGGCAGCGCGAAGAGCCGAAACTCTTCATTGCGCATGAAGGCGTCGAGGAGAAGTTTCGAGCTCTCCTTGTAGCCCGGGGAGGCGAAGTCGATCTGGAAATTGTTCTTCGAAATATTGTGCGGGTTTGACGCGCGCCCGGAAACGAAGGGCGACGACGACGCAATCGACCGGAGGCGGTTCACTTCATCCGGCTTCAGAAGGTTTTCGATTTCGAGGAACATGATTTATCCGTCAAATTAAGCGCGCCTCGTCCTTCGAGACGCAAGAAGCCTCTCAACCTGACGAGGCCGCGGGCCGTCGTGAACGACGAAGAGCTTCTTGCTCCTCAGGATGAGACGCATTCCGTTTATCGTCCGCAGCTTCCGCCCGCGCAATGACGCCTTTGACCGCATCGAAGAGGAGCTTTGGGAACTGCATTTCAAGGAAATGCGTCCCCCCCGGCACATGGCGGAACTCGACATCCGCCCCGTCCCGGAAATAGGACTTCAAGGTTTCGGCGTCGCGGCGCGACACAAGGTGATCGACATTCCCGTGAATGATCGTCACCGGCGCCGTGACCTCCTTTAGCCGCGCGAAAAGCGGCCCGATCTGCGTCCGGCGGCCGGCGACCTCCGCCCGGGCGTAATGAAGCGTTCGCGGCAGGAGCGCGCGGACGACCGGCGCGTCCCCAAGATCGACAAAGGGCTGCACCCAGGGCCGCGGTTCGGTGACGAGCGCCGCGACCGTGACGGCGCCTTTGACCGCGTCCGGATGATCGACGAG
>JACADX010000121.1 GCA_013389125.1 Parvularculaceae bacterium
ATGCGAATGAGGCCGCCGACGGCGGAAGCGGCAAGCGAGTCGGCTTCTCGCAACGGCGACTCGGCGCCGCGTGCGGCGCGCGCAAGGCAATAAACGACTTCTGCGCGCGCGGCGGCGAATGATCGGGTCAGCGATTCGAGGTCGCCGACGTCCGCGACATGGATCGCAATTTGATCCCGAAACCGCTCGATGCGCCATAAGCAGGTCGTCGGTCGAACGAGGATGTGGACCTCGTCGCCGCGATCAAGGAGCCGGCGCGCGAGCCGGCTTCCGACAAAGCCGGCCCCGCCGATGATCAAGGCGCGAGACATCGCCTAGCCGTATTGACGCGCAAAAGCTGCGAACGACTCGTGCATGTAGTCGAGTTGAGGTTCGGTCAGTCCATGGTGACAGGCGAGCAATACGCCGCCGCGCATGACTGCGTCGGCGACGGGATAGCCGGCGGGCGACGCTTTGTGTCTAACGCCTTTCATGGCCGGTTGACGCAGGACGTTTCCGGTGAATACGACTCGCGTCTGAATGTCGCGTTTCTCCAGAAATATCTGCAAGTCGCGGCGCGAAAACGGCGCGCCGTCGCGAATGGTGAGCGGGAAGGCGAGCCAGCCCGTGCGCGACTCCGGCGCCTGCCTCGGCAGGATGAACCACTTTTCGTATTTCGAGAAAAACTCAAACTGCCGCTTGAAATTGCGTTCGCGCGCCGCGATGTTCCGGTCGAGCTTGCCAAGCTGCACAAGCCCGAACGCTGCGCCCATTTCCGACGGCTCGATATTGTACCCGAGCATTTCGAAGACGAATTTGGCGTCGTAGCTGTAGCCGCCGATCTCGACGTTGAACCGGTTTTCGACCGCCTCGGACTCGACAAAAAGCGACGATGAGCGGCCCCAGGATCGCAGCAAGGTCGCCTGCCGGGCCAGGTCTTCATCATTGAGGCACAACATGCCGCCGTTGCCGGCGGCGTTTATGACGTGAGAGCCGTAGAAGCTCGTCGTTGAAATGTCGGATCGAGCGCCGGTGCTCTTGCCGCGCAGCGTTGCGCCGAGAGTGTCGGCGCTGTCCTCGATGATCTTGAGCTCATGCTTGTTCGCGATATCGCGTATTCGATCCCAATCAGGCAGATTGCCGATCAGCGACGGGATCATCATCGCCCTTGTGCGATCCGAGATCATCTCCTCTATCGCGCCGGCGTCGATGTTGTATGTGCCCTCTTCAACGTCGACAAACGCCGGCACAAGGTTGTTGCGGACGATCGGGCCGACGGTCGTCGCAAATGTCAGCGCCGGCGTAATCACCTCCGAACCCGCCGGCAGCTTCAAGATCTCCATAGCCAGGTAGTTCGCCGACGAGCCGGAATTGACCATGACGCCGAAGCGCTTGTCGAACAGCGCGGCCACGCGGTCCTGCATGGCGCGAACGTTTTTCCCCATTTGCGTCGAGGTCCTTAAGACTTCGACGACGGCGTTGATTTCATCCTCGCCGTGAACCGTCTGTCCGTAATTGACGCGCATTGCCCTTCCCTGTCGATTCTTGTCGCCGCCGGCCTCAGCCGACGCGCCCGGCGCTGACTTTCAATTCATAAGCGGCGATCTGCAATTCGCTCGCCTGCCGCATTCCCGCTCCCCCGATCGCCGCCTTGTGCCAGTCGGCGGTCAGTTTCACCGCCTCCTCAAGAGAAAGGCGCGGCTTCCACCCGAGTTGCGTTCTGGCCTTCGTGCTGTCAAGCCGCAATACGCCCGCCTCATGCGGCGCGTCTTTGCTGCGTCCAAATTCGAACTTCAGCGTTTCCGGGCCCCAGGCGCGCCGAAAGCAATCCGCCACGGTTTCGACGTCGGCCACGCTCTCGGCGTCCGGTCCGAAATTCCAACCGTCTGCAAAACCGCGATCGCCGTTCAAAAGCCGCGCGCAGAGCAAGAGATAACCGTGCACCGGCTCCAGAACGTGCTGCCACGGCCTGATGCTTCCCGGATTGCGAATGACAACCGGCGTCCCGGCGATCGCCGATTTGACGATATCGGGTATAAGCCGGTCCTTTGACCAATCGCCGCCGCCGAAAACGTTGCCCGCGCGGGCGCTCGCCAGCTGCGGGCAATGGCTCGCGTATAATATTGAGCGCCTATTGGCGCTGACGAGGAGTTCTGCGCAGCCCTTCGATGAGCTGTAGGGATCAGCGCCCCCCATCCGATCGTTTTCGCGATAGCCCCAGACCCACTCGCGATTCTCGTAGCACTTGTCGCTGGTGACGACGAGTGCGCCCTTCAATGAGTTCATGCGTCTCGCGGCTTCAAGAACGGCCGCCGTGCCGATCACGTTGGTGAGGTAGGTGTCGAGCGGATCTTCGTAGGATTTGCGGACCAGCGCCTGCGCCGCCATATGAACGACCAGGTCAGCGTCGACGTCGCGAACAGCATCCGCGAATGCGGCGGACTGGCGGATGTCGGCGATTCGATGATCGATCAGTTGTTCAAGGCGGGTCGCATTGAAAAATCCCCGTTCGCTCTCGGGCGGCAATGAGACGCCGACGACTTGCGCGCCGAGCCGGCGGAGCCAAAGGGCCATCCAGCCGCCTTTGAAGCCCGTATGCCCGGTCAGCAGCACGCGCCGGCCTTCAAAGCTCCTCCGGAGATCGTGCAAGGTCGATGCGGCGTTCATTTGCGGCGGAGGTTCCTGATGGCCGTCGGCATCGGGTTCACTGGGCGGACGATTTCGCTGCGCGGTCGAAGACGCGCCATGGCGGCACGCCTTCCTCGCAAAGGCGATTGAGATAGTCGCGATCGCGAATCGTATCCATTGGATGCCAAAATCCGGCGTGCTTGAAGGCTCGAAGTTCGCCGTCGCGCGCAATGTTCGTCAGCGGCGATTGTTCGAGGGGCTCGGCGTCGCCGGGAATGTAATCAAGGACGCCGGGTTCGAAAACGAAGAAGCCGCCGTTTATCCAAGCCTCGTTTTCCTGAATCTTCTCGGCGAACTGAACGACCTTGTCGCCTTCGAGCTGCAGGCTGCCGAAGCGCGCCGGCGGCTTCACGGCGGTCACGGTCGCGAGCTTTCCGTGGGCGCGGTGAAAGGCGAGCAGCCGCTCGATATCGACATTGCCGACTCCGTCGGAATAGGTGACCATGAACGTTTCGCCGTTCAGCCACTCTTTCAACCTTAGCAGTCTGCCGCCAGTCATGGTCTTTTCGCCAGTGTCGACGACGCTGACCTTCCAGTTCGCCGCGTCGCTCGGCGCGAACGTCATTGATCCGTCGCGCATCGACACGGTGAAGTCCTTGCTCATGAGATGGATATCGCGGAAGAATTGCTTAATGAGCATCGACTTGTAGCCGCAAGCGATAATGAAATCGTTGAAGCCCCAGCGGCTGTAAATATCCATGACGTGCAGCATGATCGGCCGTTGGCCGACTTCGACCATCGGCTTTGGAATTCGGACGGTTTCTTCAGCGAGCCTTGAACCCAATCCGCCGGCCAGCAAGACTACCTGCATCGCGCACCCCCTCGACGAGCGGCGCATAAAGCGCGCACGCGTCAAAAATGAAGATTGAAGTATGGACCCGGCTAATTCAAGCTCCATGCCGCTGGATCAATCCTGGGGCGCTTAATCGTCGCGGCGCGTCTTTTGCCTTGAGAGATGGGGGGCGTCGTCCTTGATGGCGGCGTAGGGAGCAAGATGGAAATGGCGGATAGCGATACGCAGCGTTCAACCCGCCGTTCCAGCGTATTCGGGCCGGCGCGCATCGGGCTCCTTCTCCTGTTTGGCGTATTGCTTCTCGGCATTTTCGCTCGACTGATGAATTATGAACTTAGCCG